>LZRT01000143.1 GCA_002159075.1 Bacillus thermozeamaize | reverse complement strand
TCGACCTTTCCTCCTTCAGAATTTCCAGCACGATTTGGGCTTTTTGTTCCGGTGTAAACGTTCTGCGGATGGTTGTCATCAACTAAGAAACTCCTTTTTTGTTGTCTAGTTTTCGTAGTCCATTATACTTCCTGTGGGCTTGTAGGCGCGTTTTGCGATGTTGGGGATCTCCTGATACGGTTTAATTTTCGTTTTGGTCATGATGGTCACCCCTAAATGTCCATGTGAGCCAATGGACTATGCTTTTGATATTTTTTGCCGATCTCTTCGTCCGTGAAATCCAGATAGGCTTTTTGGGTAACTTCGACTGACGAGTGACCCAAAATTCTAGACAAAGTGAACCAGTCACCGCCATTTAAGATGTAATACTTCGCAAAATTGTTCCTCAGTTGGTGAGGATGGATTTCCACCCCTGCCCTTCTCCCCGCATCACGTAACGCCTTTTCAAAATTCCGAATCTCCAGTTTGGTTCCCCGTCGTGTAGGAAAAACGAACGGACTATCCACATACCGATCTTTGTATCTAAGCCAGCTTTTAAGTTCTTGGCCAAGACGCGGACTGAAATAGACGTACCTTTGTTGTTTATTTTTGGGATTAACCAGCAAAATGCTTTTGTGGGCAAAATCGATATGCTCTGGCAATAATGACAAGCACTCCCCCACGCGCATACCTGTATCAAGAAGCGTTTTTGTGATCATCGCATTTCTGTAATCGTGAAATTTGGTGGTATCAAACTGTTTGATGACTGCCTTAATTTCTTCCGGTGTTAGTGTTTTTTTAACTTTCCGGTGCACTTTAGGATTTTCGATTGTCTGGCATGGATTTTTGGGAATTTCGCGTTCAATTTCATGGAGCCAGTTAAAAAATACTTTGATGTTACGCACATAGTTGGCAATAGTCGTTGTTGAAATCTGTTTGCGGTAATCCGTTCGTTTCTCTGGATTGTTCTTATGTTTTGATGACTCGTTTGCGACAACCGTATATTTACCCCGCTCTTGTAAATACTTGATGTATTGTCGAATGTGACCTGATTGCACCTTTCGAGCATCGTTAATGTTAAACTTGTCCTGTAAAAACAATCCAAACAGTTTCAATGTTTGTTCGTAGCTAGCTAATGTTTTTGGGGACAAATTTTTTGATGTGCAGTACAGCATGAAGTTTTCAACTTGGAAATCAAAATCAGTCATAATAATAAACACCACTCCTCTATCGGTGTATTGTTGTGACCGATAGATTAGTGGTGTTTATCGTATTGACGAATGGATGTTTGTTGCCTTTTACCGCTTCGGCTTAGTGCATATTTGCCGAATTGGTTGGCTTATGATATCCCGCAATCCCTTGCCCCGCCTGGCTTACGACACCTTGTGCTCGATGCGCAGTTTGTCCGCCACCATCGCGATGAACTCGCTGTTCGTCGGCTTCGATTTGGCGACGTTGATGGTGTAGCCGAACAGGTGGCTGATCGACTCGATGTTGCCACGCGTCCAGGCGACCTCGATGGCGTGGCGGATGGCGCGTTCGACACGGGACGGGGTCGTCTTGAATTTCTCGGCGATGGCCGGGTACAGCGTCTTGGTAATGGCGCCGAGGATCTCGATGTTGTTGTATACCATCGTGATCGCTTCGCGCAGATACTGGTAGCCCTTGATGTGCGCCGGAACGCCGATTTCGTGGATGATGCTGGTGATGTTGGCGTCGAGGTTGCGGTTTTTGTGCATCGGAATGATGTTGGCCCGCGCGGCGCCGGACGACAAGGCCGGAGCGACCGGAGCGGTGCCGAAAAACCTTGTAAAATCAAATCATTTCGAGGCCTTCAACATGAAAATTCATGACGACAAATGCCCAGTTTATCGGTTTGCAGTTTGCGAATTTATTCGCATTTTTGCATTGACAAAATATATTTTAATTCCCAGTGTTTCCTGACGTCAATAAGCCGGAGAAGAGGGGCCCGTCTCATTCTCCTCCGGAAGCACTCAATCCTTGTACGGATCCGCAGCGTGCGGCCCCTCAAAGACAAACACATCCTCTGGCCGCATGACCTGCTTCCAGTCGCAGTCCCGGCACATGACAACCGGAACGGAGCCATCCGGCAAGGGATGGACAGCGACCTTGCCCTCTTCCGGCTCAAGCACCTCGCCTTCCTTCGTCATCGCGCCCAGGAGCAGTTCCCCGAAGCAGACCGGGCAGTATACATACTCCTCGGTTCCCGTCTCTTCGTTGATACGCACCGCATTCATTCGTCCCATCTCCTTTATCGTCGAATATGGACTTGGCTCCAACTCAAACGTAGAACGTCCTTGACGGGAATTTCAAGTCAAATTAGCGGCACCCGGTTTCATCGCATCTTCATGCGAATCAACCGGGTGCCGCAGGACCAGGCGAGGGGAAATGAGGCGCGGCGCATGGGCAGAGAAAGGCGGGAAACAGTCATGGGCCGGGCCCCGCCGGTTGCCTGCTCAGGGGCCGTTTTGTCCCGTCGCCGGGGATGCGCCCCGCATCTCCATCTTGAACTCTTTCCAGCGCTGTGCCCGTTCCCGGTCTTCGGGGGTCAAATTCTCCTTGCAAAACAGGTTGAAAGCGTTCGTCAGAATGACGGATTTGGGCATGTTATGCCGATGCGCCAAATAGTCGAGAAGGTCGCTTTCCTGTTCATTCAGGTAGACCGCCACCTTCACGTTTCGAGATTCACCGTTCATCTTCCCGCGCGAAACCGCAAAGCCCAAAGGCTGAAGATTGCGGAGCGCCTTCCGTTCCGCCCGCCGCTTCGCAAGGCAGGCGTTGCACACCGAAGGGACGGCCACATCCCGGAAATTGATGCGGAGGATGCGCCCGCTTGCGTCCACCTCGCGCCGGGGCATGGTTTCCCCGCAGTCCGTGCAAGTAAAGCATTCATTATGATCTGGATGAATGAATTGCACTT
>LZRT01000142.1 GCA_002159075.1 Bacillus thermozeamaize | reverse complement strand
GGTATGGTCTCGTGCGGTTCGGCGCGGGGCTGTTCCCCGAACAGATCCGGGATTTCGCCTTCGCGCTGGCGGTCTTTGGCGTGATCAACATCCTGTACGGCGCGCTGATCGCCTTCCGGCAAACCGACATCCGGCTCGTGCTGGCCTACTCCAGCGTCAGCCACATGGGGATTGTCCTCCTCGGGCTTGCGGCGATGAATGCCAGCGGATGGCAGGGTGTGATTTTCCAGTTGGTTTCGCATGGTCTTTTGTCACCGTTGTTGTTCTACATTCTCCTGATCATCTACCTGCGGACGGGAACGACCCGCCTGGACGAACTGGGCGGACTGATCCGGGTGATGCCGGTGCTGTCAGGCGTCTTCCTGGCTGCCGCAATGGGCTACCTGGGGTTGCCGCTGATGTCCGGGTTTGTCAGCGAATTTCTCACCTTTCACGGGCTTTTCAACCGGTTGCCGGGATTTGCCGCGGTCGGCGTCCTGGGGATGATTTTGACGGCAGCCTATCTGCTGCGCGCGATGCAGGGGATTACCTTTGGCCCGCTCATTCCTCGGCTGCAAGAGGGAGGCGTGAACGATGTGCGGGTGCTTGAGTTTATCCCGGCGATTGCCTTGCTGGCACTGGTTCTGCTCCTTGGGGTGATCCCCTCAGTCCTCGGAGATCCGCTTCAAAATACGCTGCAGTCGTTATTGCTGAGGTTGGGGGGATAGAGCGATGGGTATGGAGACACAAGTTGAGACAAAGCTTCATCCGGTGCTTTCATACGATTGGGGATTGATGGCGCCGGAGCTCGTGGTTCTGGTCACCGCGATCCTGGTGTTGGTGTGCGATTTGTTGCTCCCCCGGAAGAACCCTCGCCGTTTTTTGGGCGCTTTTGCCGTCCTGGGCGTCCTGCTGGCCATGGCGTTGATGATTGCCCATCTGGGCGGAGAGCCGAAGGAGATCCTGGGCGAACAGTTTCGCATGGACGCCTTCAGCCAGGCATTCAAGCTGATCATCCTGGCGGCTGTGGCCTTTTCGCTCGTCCAGATCATCTATGATGGCGGGCGCAAGGAGGCGGACACCCGCGCCGAGTACCTGTATCTGATGCTGACCGCCGCGCTCGGGGCGATGATCATGGTTTCCTCAGCCGATCTCATCCCAATGTATATCGGGCTGGAGACGATGAGCATCGCTTCGTATATCATGGCGGGGATTCGCAAGCGGGATGTCAAATCAAACGAGGCGGCCTTCAAATACATCGTGTATGGCGGCGCTGCGTCAGCCGCGCTGCTCTATGGGTTTTCTTTCATCTACGGTTTGACAGGCTCGACCAACCTGTATACCATCGGTGAGCGCCTGCCGGAAGCCTGGAATTCCGGATATTCCTTCATCCTGATGATCGGCTTTGGCCTGATGCTGGTCGGTTTCGGGTTCAAGGTGTCCACGGTGCCGTTCCACATGTGGGCCCCGGATGTCTATGAAGGTTCGCCCATTCCCACGGTCTCCTTTTTGTCGGTGGCTTCCAAGGCGGCTGGTCTGGCGATGATGATGCGGGTCTTCTTTCTCGCCTTTTACGGCGATCTGATGGAATCCAAATTGCCGGCGATCGGTTGGCTTCTTTCGATTGTGGCGGCTGCCAGCATGATCATCGGGACCACCACGGCCCTCCACCAGGTGGATGTCAAGCGGCTGATGGCCTATTCCAGCATCGGTCAGGCCGGGTATCTGCTGGTGCCGTTTGCGATGATGAGCACCTTGATGTTTGACCAGATGCTCTTTTTCCTCGTCGCCTATTTGTTGATGAATTTGGGGCTGTTCACGGTCCTGTTGGTTGTCGGCCAATCGGGGGATACAAACCTCCGGATCTTTGCCGGGCTGTACCGGCGTTCGCCCTGGCTGGCGCTTGCCGCAACGCTCTTTTTGCTGTCCCTTGCCGGCTTTCCCTTCACGGCCGGGTTTTTCGGGAAGTTCTACATTCTTCTGGGCACCCTCGCTATGGGGAACTGGTGGCTGCCGGTACTGATGGCTGTCACGACGGTGATCTCTTACGCCTTCTATTTCAAGATAGTCCGGCAGATGTACCTCCGCGTTCCCGCCGTGGCTGATCGCCTGAAAGTCCCGCCAGTCCTCGGATTGCTCATCCTCTTTGCCGCGGTAGGCACCCTGGTGCTGGGGGTTTACCCAGGGCTGGCTTTTGATCTGATGCACCAGTACTTTCCAGTCATCCAGCAGTTCTTCACGCCGGCCACCCCGGCCTTGTAAGCAGCGGCGTACACCTGGATCCGGGACAACGCGTCCCGGATTTTTTCTCGCACCGCCTGAAACTGGAAATAGCTTTCGACTTGATTTATTATGTGGGTTTTTGTCGATACCAACGTCTGAGAAAATCGTCTGTTAATGATGAGGAGAGAGCGTCACTGGCATGTACACCCTCGCTGGAGGGAGGAAAGGGGAGGGGGCTGTGAACCAAGTCGCCTGGGCCGGCTTGCTGAGCATGGTGGTTTCCCTTGTCGGCATACTGCTGGCGTGGTATGCTTTGCAAGCCATTCGTTGGGACCTGTTTGTCAAAAATGTGAAAGATCGTTCGTTCCAGCTTTTGCTGGTTTTGCTCTCCCTCACGTTGGGACATGCGTTTGCCCGTTTTGTCATGGATTATCTGAACTGGTCCACGCTGTTGCGATACTTATTTTGAGCTTTTTGAACCGCTTTGGCCTAAATCTATAACTCTGTATCTATCGAATACAACGCCGCCTTGTTGACCATATTAGAAATAACGGGTTTCGGCACTTGGCTTTGCAGCCATTCAATGATACACTGGTCATCAGTGTACAGAGAAATGCCACGCGAGTCTGCGAGTTGCAGAATCGGACAGCCTTGCATCAGGTATACATAGTGCGGGTGTGTTCACGGCGGTTCTCCTTGGAACAACTGACTTGGAGGGAATAAAGTGGAAAAAATCGTCGTACGTGGAGGTAGAGCTTTACATGGTACTGTGAAAATCCAAGGTGCCAAAAATGCGGTTTTGCCCATCCTGGCTGCCTCGCTCCTTGCGAAGAAGGGAATTAGCTTGATTCAGGATGCCCCTGAATTGGATGATGTCAACACCATGTGCGACGTGCTGAAATCTTTGGGTGCCAAGACCCGTTACGGGGCGAATGGGTTGTCCGTGGATGCCACCTGTATCCAAAGCGGAGAGGCCCCGTACGAACTGGTGCGCAAAATGAGAGCCTCTTTTTTGGTCATGGGGCCGCTGTTGGCGCGGATTGGCCAGGCCCGTGTCTCCCTTCCCGGAGGCTGCGCCATTGGGTCGCGTCCCATTGATCAGCATCTTAAGGGCTTTGAAGCATTAGGCGCTCGCGTGACGCTCGGCAACGGATATGTCGAGGCATACGCACCCAACGGGCTGACTGGCAATACCATCTATCTGGATGTGGCCAGTGTAGGGGCGACGGAAAATATCATGATGGCGGCCGTCCTGGCCAAGGGCACCACCGTCATCGAAAATGCCGCGCAAGAGCCGGAGATCGTGGATTTGGCCAATTTTCTCAATGCGATGGGTGGAAGGGTTCGGGGGGCAGGGACCGGAACCATCCGCATTGAGGGCGTGGAGGATCTGCACGGAACCAGCCACACCGTCATCCCGGACCGCATTGAAGCCGGTACCTTCATGGTGGCCGCCGCCATTACGGGCGGGGATGTTTTTGTGGAGGGCGCGATTGCCGAACATTTGAAACCCGTCATCGCCAAACTGACGGAGATGGGGGTGATCTGCCAGGAAGAGGAGCAGGGAATCCGCGTCAGGCGCAATGGGCCGCTTCGGAATGTCGATCTGAAGACGCTCCCCTATCCTGGTTTTCCGACGGACATGCAAGCGCAAATGATGGCCCTGATGCTGGTGGCGGAAGGACCTGGCGTCGTCACGGAAACCGTTTTTGAAAACCGCTTTATGCATGTTCAGGAGTTCAACCGGATGAACGGAAAAGTAAAAATCGAGGGCCGTACCGCCATTGTCGAAGGTCCTTGCCGGCTGAAAGGCGCGCACGTGACGGGAAGCGATCTCCGCGCCACGGCGGCGCTTGTCTTGGCCGGGCTGGCGGCGGAAGGCACGACCCATGTGTATGGATTGCAGCATCTGGATCGCGGTTACCTTCATTTTGCCGAAAAGCTGCAAGCTTTGGGCGCGGACGTGGAGCGCGTGCCGGAGAGCGAGCCCTCGCCACCCCGGAATTTGGTTCCGTTTCCCCAGGAAGAACGCGTCGGCGATGAGGAGCGGGAAACCCAATCCGTGGCAAACCTGAGCTGATTCTATTTACTCCTGACAACATCTTTACCCCTGACAAACGATGTCAGGGGTTTTTTTGTGGTTCTAAACCCTGGGACCGCAACATAGGATCATATGGACGAGCTGGTGAAAGGGATGGCATATGCGGAGGAGGCAAAAGGAGGAGAAACGATTGCAGCGACAGATTTTCCTTTTCATCGTCGGAATGAGTCTTGTCATCATCCTGATCCCCTCTTTGCTGGTCCTTGGGTTCAAACAGGGAGGCCAGGTGGAGGAGGCTGCCGCCCGGCAGGAGACGATCCGGCTGGACCCGGAGGCTGGAGAACCGCTGGTCACGGTGTACCTGAGTCAGGAAAAGCGGGTGATCCAGGTGCCGCTGGAACAGTACGTGCGTGGGGTGGTGGCCGCCGAGATGCCCATCGATTTTGAACTGGAAGCGCTCAAAGCGCAGGCCATCGCATCCCGAACCTACATCGTGCAGCGGCTGATTCTCGGCGATTTTTCAGATGTTCCGGCAGGCGCCATGGTGTCGGATACGGTCCAACACCAGGCCTACTTGGACGAAAATACCTTGCGTGCGCGCTGGGGGCTTGCCTACGAGAAAAACATGGCCAAACTGACAAAGGCAGTGGCCGAAACGCGCGGGAAAGTCATTACCTATAAAGGAAAGCCCATCTACGCCACCTTTTTTTCCACCAGCAACGGATATACGGAAAATGCGCATGAATATTGGCACGGCAACGCCTTGCCCTACCTCAAGAGCGTTCCTTCGCCGTGGGATGCGCGTTCCCCCAAATTCCAGGCCACCGTCAAGTTGCCGCTCGAGAAATTTCTCGCCAAGTTGTCGCTCAAGCCGGAGGTGACCGCTACGACGGATGGACGCCCCTGGATCGAAGTGGTTTCCAAAACCACCGGCCATCGGGTCAAAGAGGTGCGAATCGGGGACAAGCTGTTCAGCGGCCGGGAGATTCGCGAAGCGCTGGGGCTGAATTCATCCGATTTTACCGTCCGGGTGAACGGAGATGAGCTGGAATTTACGACAAACGGCTACGGCCATGGTGTCGGGATGAGCCAGTATGGCGCTGACGGCATGGCCAAGGAAGGAAAAAAGGCGGAGGAGATCATCCGCTATTACTACCAGGGGGTCGAATTGCAAGACTACCGCCAGTGGATTAAACAGACCGCAAAAAACGATTCGCAAAACTGAACATCCCTCAGGTTTAGAATTGACGAAAATGGTCCACAATGGATCCTGAGGTGATGCAAAAAATGAATCATAAGGAACATGAGCAACATTCCCACGAGTTGGAACATGCCGCGCAGTCCATGGATGCTGTTGACATGTTGCCGGATCAGCCTCCTGCAGAACAAGAGAAAACCGTGAAAGAGGCAGGAGCTGAAACGGTGATGGCGCAGACGGCAAGGAAAGGGACGGGCCGGGCAAAGGGAGCCAAGTGGAAAACCTGGTTCCGAAACAAATGGGTACCGCCTGTCGTTTACCTGGCTGTGGCAGCCATCATCTTTACTGTTATGTGGCAGCTTCAGGATCGAAATGACTATCCCTTGAATAAGGAGGATCTCGGCATTTCGGTCCGGGAGGGACAAAACCTGACCCAGAATGAGGAGCAAAGCGTTCCTGTCACAGGCCAGAAGGAAGTGATGATCGAGCCGGTCAAAAAAGATGCAGAGATGGTCGTCGTTCGCCACTTTTTCGATGACAAGGCCGGGGAAAAAAATGCCCAGGCGATGGTCAAGTACGGTGACAGCTATACGGCCCATAACGGCATTGACTATGCGCTGAAAAGCGGCGAGCCGTTTGAGGTGATTGCTGCCCTGAGCGGCAAGGTCACCCGCGTGGCGCAGGATCCGCTGGTCGGATATTTGATCGAGATGACCCACGATGATCAGCTGGTGACGGTGTACCAGAGCCTGTCCGAAGTGTACGTGGAAGAAGGAGATGTCCTGCAGCAGGGTACCGTGCTGGGGATTGCCGGACGGAACGAATACGAGCAGGATACCGGCAACCACCTGCACTTTGAGGTCCGCAAGGACGGAAAACCCGTTTCACCCCTTGCGTACCTGAATCCTCCTTCGCCGGCCGGGTCTGAGAAAAAGGCCACTGGTTCAGAGGAAAAAACCACTGATACGGAGAAAAAGACAACCGATTCAGAGGAAAAAGCAGAGGAACAGGATTGACACAGGCAAAACCGGCACACATCCCCCGCCTGAAAAAGCGCGGGGGATGTCTTTTTTGCAAAATACGCGAAATCAAGGCTTGTCAGGCTTGGAAATATCGAATATATGCAGTCCCCCCTCATATAATGTACCAGACATTGTGAAAAGCAGGGAGGCGAGGGGTGTGCATGACTACATTAAGGAACGGGCCGTGAACATCGCGCGATACATCACCGAGACACGGAATACGGTTCGCATGACAGCCAAAGCATTTGGCGTTTCCAAGAGTACGGTACACAAAGATCTTACGGAACGGCTCCCGGAAATCAACCCGCAACTTTATGAAGAAGTTAAAAAAATTCTGGAACATCATAAATCGGTCCGGCATCTGCGTGGCGGAGAGGCCACAAAAATCAAGTATAAAAAGAAAAATCAGGAGGAACAACCAGCCCTTGCAGCCACCCGCAAAGCAGCCAAGCGATAGGGTTTTGACGAATCGCCGCGAAATGGATCGAAAAAAGTGGGGATCTGGCAGGAATTTTCAAGCCGGTGGCGAATAACCAATAAGGCGGTATTGGCGAAACGCGAATTCCAACACAGTGATCATCCGGTGGTACGAACGGGTACCGCCTCTTCTCACGCATGAACGGGGACAAGTTTCTGAGCTGAAAAGTTTGGCATGCATACACATGAATACATAGGTTGTTCGCAACAGAGGAGATGAAGCAAAGGCCGAGGGAGGGAAAGCATGTTACGTGGACTGGACCTGGCCACTGCCGGGATGATGATCAGCCAGCGGTGGCATGATACGGTCAGCAACAACCTGGCCAATCTGAACACCATTGGTTTCAAGGCGGAAGAGGCCGTGATGAGGACGTTTCCCGAATACCTCGTCTGGCGGCTGGGCGGGACGAGGGGGAGAGCGCCCCAGCTGGGTTCCCTTCCTCACGGCGTCCTGGTGGATGAACGGCTGCCCCTGTTCCAGCAAGGAACCCCTGTTGAAACGGGCCAGCCCTTGCATGTGGCCATCCTGGACGATCCCCGTCCGGATCCGGAGACAGGACAGATGCCGGTCACCTTTTTCACGATCCAATTGCCGGATGGTACCTATGCGTTGACGCGTGCCGGGCAATGGACGAAGGACCAGCTGGGTCAGTGGGTGACGCCGCAAGGGTATCGTGTGATGGGCTTCCGTCAGCCGCCGGCCGGACAAGCTCCCGTCCTGGAGCCGATTGCTGTTGACGGTCCTTTCCGCATCACCCCTGAAGGACGCATCCTGTATGACAATGATCCGATGCCGGATCAGCCGCTGTATCTGGCCACGGTGACGGTGGATGACCCCTATTCCCTGATCAGGGAAGGAGACGGGGTGTATCGCATGCAGGACGGGGAGCTTCCGCCGCCTGCGCCTGCGGCGGGGGTGATCAGGCAAGGGTTCCTGGAACGTTCCAATGTCGATCCGGCCCGCAGCATGGTCAATCTGATGCTGGCGGGACGGGCTTATGAAGCCAATCAGCGCGTCATCCAATCGTACGACAAGACGCTGGACAAAACCGTAAATGAAATCGGGCGCGTGTAGCAAGCGGAGGTGAACCGATGAACCCTTCTGTTCTGATGTCCGCGATGGCCATGCGCAGCAGCCAGCAGGCCATTGACATCACTTCCCACAACCTGGCCAATCTTCAGACGACCGGTTATAAAAGCCGGGAAGCGGCGTTCGGTGACCTGTTCCTGGCCTATCTTCAGCAGCCCCGGCAGCTGGGAGCCCAGGGCCGTTTGACAGTGGAAGGGCTTCGCCAGGGGAACGGCGTGCGGCTGGCTGGAACGCTGGCGGATTGGCGGGCGGGACAGCCGCTGCACACGGAACGGGAGCTGGACTGGATGATCCAGGGAGATGCCTTTTTTGCGTTGGAAGGGGCAGACGGCGAGACCTGGTATACGCGTGACGGCAATTTTCACCTTTCGCCGGCGGGGGATGGCAACTGGCATCTGGTGACCGCTTCCGGACACCGGCTGCTGGGAACGGATGGCCAGCCGCTGGTGTTGCCGCGCTTCCGCAAGCTGATCGTCGATCCGCAGGGACGCATGACGATAGAACGGGAAAACGGACAGGTTGAAACCCTGAATCAGGCGATTTCCCTCGTTCGTTTTCGTTCATCCGATATCCTGGAGTCCATCGGGGAAAACCGCTATCGCATTCCTGACGCCGTGCTGGCAGGCAACCAGCCGGGTGATCCGCCTGTCTGGGAAGCGATTCCCATAGGAATGCGCGGAGAAGGAACCGTTTCGATTCGTCAGGGTTATCTGGAGGCTTCCAACGTCGATTTGGCCTGGGAGATCAGCCAGCTGATGCTTGCCCAGCGCGCTTACCAGTTGAATGCGCAGGTGTTAAGTTCGGCTGATCGCCTGTTGGGTCTGGCCAACTCGCTTCGCGGATAGGTGATGATGACAGAATGAGGAAAAAAAGGCGTTGGCTTTTGATCCTGCTGCTTTCGTTTCCGGCCGTCCTCCTTTTCAGCTTTTTTCTCGGGATGACGGTGGGATATACCCTGTTGGGGAAAGAATCGTTGGGTGACGTGTTTCGCTGGGCCACCTGGAAGCACGTTTGGGACCTGGTGTTTGCTCCATGATCCGATGGTTTGCCATGTTTTTCCTCTGCTTCCATAACGATGCAATGCCCAGCAGGCGAGGTTCGGGTATATTAGTAGATAAGTCCTCCTGACAGAGAGCGGATGAAGAGGAGGAGGAAGAACTTGAAACATCTGCCGAACCTGTTGACTACGTTCCGTTTGTTGCTGGTGCCTGTGTATTTTTTCGTTTTTTTTTCCGGCATTCCGCATCACATGATGTGGGGTTTTGGCATTTTTCTCTTGGCAGGGCTGACCGACATTCTGGATGGTTATCTGGCCCGTAAATTCAAACTGGTGACGGAGCTGGGAATCATCCTGGATCCGCTGGCTGACAAGCTGATGATGTTGTCTGTCATCCTGTCCCTCGTCATATCGGGCGTCATTCAGTGGTGGCTGGCCGTACTTGTCTTTTTGCGGGATCTGGGTATGATTGTTGGGGGTGCCCTCCTGGCCGTCGGGGGACATCAGCCCATTCCCGCTGATCATTGGGGAAAAGCGACCACTTTCTTCTTTTATGTGGCGATTTTTTTGATTGTCTTTGACGTGCCCTATAGTGTCCATTTTCTGGGATTTGTCATCTGTTTTTCCTTTTTTACGAGCTGGAACTATTTACAAAAGGGCCGACAGCAGCGAATCGCCTCTTAAATAAGTAAATGGCCTCTGAAATAAATGAGCATCGCGCCGTTGGCGATGCTCCTGTATCTGAACCCAAGCACCAGCTTGGGACAGTACATATTGTTGACAGGCCCGGTGAATTTATACTTTTCCTTGGCGCTGCCTGGTACCTGGCGGAGCACGATTCTCGTTACCTTTGCGCCGCCTGATCCGTCTCATCTTCATAGGGGGATAAAGATGAAAGATATCCAACAACTGCTGGACATTCTACCGCACCGCTATCCGTTTTTGATGATTGACCGGGTGATCGAGATCGAGCCTGGCAAGCGTGCCGTGGGGTTGAAAAATGTCACATACAATGAACCCTTTTTTCAGGGGCATTTTCCCGGCTATCCGGTGATGCCCGGCGTATTGATCGTAGAGGCCATGGCTCAGGTGACGGGTGTCGCCTTGCTGGCCCAGGAGGAATACAGAGGACGCCTTGGCTTTTTTGCCGGGATCGATGGCGTGCGCTTTCGCGAACAGGTCCGCCCGGGAGATTGCCTTCGCATCGAAGCGGAGATCCTTCGTGCACGCGGACAGATGGCTAGGGCCCGCTGTGTTGCCACGGTGGAAGGAAAGGTGGCGGCAGAAGGGGAGGTTCTCCTTGCCATTGGACCCAAACGGGAAGATGGCGACGAAAACCTATAAAGGCGTGACAACTCTATAAACTATAAACAAACAAAGATATTTCGCGGACAAAGGACCAAGGATTGGACGAAAAGCGTTGCAGGTAGTATAGTGAAAGAGAGCAAGGTTTGGGGTGAGCCGCTTGGTCTTTTATATGGATGAATTCATCGGATTTTTCATCGCATTGCTCGTGACCGCGTTCACGACACCCCTGGTGAAGCGCTTGGCCTTTTTCATTGGCGCGGTGGACCGGCCGGATTCGCGCAAGGTGCATCGCAAGGTGATGCCGCGGCTGGGAGGCCTGGCCATGTACTTTGGGTTTACCGTGGCGCTCTTGTTGCTCTGGCCAGGACATCCATCCGTGTATGTGCTGCTGATCGGCGGGGGAATCATCCTGCTTGTAGGAATATTGGACGACAAATTTCAGATATCGCCTGTCGCCAAGCTGATCGGCCAATTTTTGGCTGCCTTGGTGCCGATCATCTACGGCTTTCAGGTCAATTTGTTAAACCTTCCTTTTGATCGCGACAGCGTCTTTCTGGGATGGCTCAGCATCCCGGTCACCCTGATCTGGGTGATTGGCGTGACCAATGCGGTGAACCTGATCGACGGGCTGGACGGCTTGGCTGCAGGGGTCGCGGCCATCGCCACCACGTCGATGCTGGTGATGGCGGTGATCATGGGCAACTGGCCGGTGGTATTTCTGTGCAGCCTGTTGCTTGGGAGCGTGATCGGGTTTCTCTTTTACAACTTTCACCCGGCGCAGATTTTCATGGGTGATTCCGGTTCGCTGTTTCTTGGTTACAGCCTGGCTGTCTTGTCCTTGCTCGGATTCAAGCAGGTGACTTTCGTCAGCCTGGTGATTCCGATTCTGATCCTGGCGGTGCCCATTTCCGACACATTTTTCGCGATCATCCGCCGTCTTCTCCATAAGAAGCCGGTCATGCAGCCGGATCGGAACCATCTCCACCACCGGCTACTGGAAATGGGCCTGACTCACCGGCAAACGGTGCTTAGCATTTATGGGATTGCAGCCATCTTCGGGATGCTGGCGGTCTTTCTCTCGCAGGCCACCGCGCTGGAAGCCATCGTTTTGGTGATCATCATCCTGATCGCGGCGGAGATTGGCGTGGAAAAAATTGGTCTCGTCAGCAAGCGGTATCAGCCGGTCATCAACCTGTTGAAACGGGTGCAGTACCGCCTGAGAGTCAGCTTCAGTTCCGAGTCCAAGAAGCCGTAAGCACTCGGAGAGGAGAGAAAGGGGTCCTTCGCGTGGAACCGCGTTCTGAAAAACACTCCCGAGGGCGCATGCGTTCCAAAGGGAGAAAGCCGAAAAAAAGATACCGTACCCTGCGGCGCGTGGTGCTGCTGCTGTCGGTGTTGATGGTGGCATTTATCGGCTTTGCCGGGTTTAAGGTTTGGAATACCCTTCACAAGACCTATCAGCCTGTGGAGGCTTCCAGCGATCAGGATTTGCCCATTGAGCCGGTCAAGAAAAAGAAGGATGAACCGTTTACGGTTCTGTTGATGGGGACCGATTCCCGCGGGAAAGGCGATCGGGGACGGCCGGACACGATCATCCTGGCGGCCGCAAATCCCAAGACACAGAAGGTCACCCTGTTGTCGATTCCGCGTGATACCTATGTGGAGATTGCCGGCAGGGGAAAGCAGGACAAGATCAACCACGCCTATAACTATGGCACGGGTACGATGTTGAAGACGGTGGAACGATTCCTTGACATTCCCGTTGATTATTATGTGATTATCAATTTCAAGGGATTTGAAGAGTTGATTGATGAACTGGGCGGCATCGAAATCGACGTGGAAAAACGGATGGTGTATCATTCATCGGATGCCCGTATCAACCTGCGGCCAGGGCTGCAGGTCCTCAATGGGGAGGAGGCGCTCGGATATGCCCGCTTTCGCCATGACGCGGAAGGGGATCTCGGCCGGAACCGGCGTCAGCAACAAGTGATCCGGGCCCTGGTCGATCAGGCGGTATCCTTGCGGAATCTGGACAATCTGTTTGCCATGCTGGATATCCTGGGAGACAATGTGCAGCACAATATCCCTCCCAAAGAGATTCCTCATCTGATGGCGCAATTCCGGAATCTGAAAGGATCGGATATCGATTCGTTGACCATGCAAGGGACCAGCACGCGAATGGGGCCCCAAAATCTTTGGTACATTCTCGTCGATAAGGAAGAGCGCCAGCGCATTCATGACGAACTGGTCGCCCGCATGGACGCCGAACCGGATGTGCAGGCGGGGAACGATGCGGCTCCTCCTCTCACGCCGGCGGCAAATCAGCAGCTGGCTTCGTCGGCCGAGGTGAGAGAGCGTGCAGGAGGAGATGACGCCCAGCATGAGAAGGAGCGCCCCGACTGGCTAGACAAGTTAAACGAACTCTGGAGCATGATCTTTTAGTTTTAGCGTACATGTTTATGCAGCACATGATGATGCAGCGTGGCACCACAGGGTGCCATGTTTGTTGTAAAATATAGGAAAAAGGGGAAGAGTGATGCGAGAACGTGTCGCCGTGATCGGCCTGGGATATATCGGGCTGCCATTGTCACTGAGTTTTGCGATGAAAGGGACGCCTGTCATCGGCGTGGACACCAATGCCGCGCTGGTGGAGGAGATTAACCGGGGCATTACCCATCATCTGGAAAGTTACGCGGGAAAAGGCATTCGCCAAATCCTTCAGGAAGAGCTGCAGAGCGGTCGCTTCCGGGCGACGACGGATTACAGTGAAGCCATTCCGGGGTCGCTGGCCATCGTTGTCACCGTCGGCATTCCGATTCAATCCGGGGATCCGGATACTTCTTACTTGCGGTCCGCGATGTCCAGCATCGGCCAATACCTGGAACCTGGTCAGGTGGTGATCATCCGCAGCACGGTCATCCCGGGCATGACGGGCGGCATGCTCCGTCAGATCCTGGAGGAGACCAGCGGTCTTGTGGCCGGAGAGGATTTTGATCTGGCGTATTGTTCGGAGCGGATTGCCGAAGGCAAAGCATTCGAGGAATTTGAAAGCATGCCGGCCGTTCTGGCAGGTGTCAATGGCCGTTCGGCAGCCGCGGCCGAGGCGATCATCGCCAAGGTGACCACACGGGCTCCCATTTACCGCGCCAGCGACATGATGGTGGTGGAAGCCAGCAAAGTATTTGAAAATGTTTCGCGCGATGTGAACATCGCGATGGTGCAGGAGTTTGCCCGTTTTACCGAGGCGCTGGGTATCGACATTCACGAAGTGATCCGGGTGGCCAACACGCACAAACGTGTCAATCTGTTGACACCCGGTCCCGGTGTGGGCGGATACTGCTTGCCCAATGCCTTGTACTATCTGTTGCCGAAGGCGGAGGAGATGAATGTGCCGCTCCATTTGTTGCGGCTGGCTCGTCAGATCAATGACTCGATTCCCGGGCTGCTTGTCGAGCAGGTCAATCTCTGGGCACAAAAGAGGCAGCGCCGGCCGCAGGATGTGCGCGTGACGGTGCTCGGCATCGCGATGAAAGATTATTCCAGCGATGACCGGATCAGTCCGCCGCTCGAGACGATTCGCCTGCTGCAGCAGGAAGGCTACCAGGTCAAGGCATACGATCCGGCGGTGCCGACCCAGTATCCTTACAAGGTGGCGGACTTTACCGAAGCTGTGCGGGGGGCGGATGTCATCATGATCCTGGCACGGCAGGCGGAGATCCCCTTTGACAGGATCGCGGAGTGGCGTTCGCTGGCTGCGGAACAGCTGTTTGTGGTGGACACGCGGAACGTCTACCAGGCAGAAGAACTGCAGAGGTTGAAGGTTGATTTCTGGAAAATCTGAGCCAGAAGACGCAGTGGCTGTTTCCCTGTAAGGCTGATCAGGTAAGGAGGCGGCCCGATGCCCCAACGTCAAACGCCAAAAGTGCTGATGCTCATCAGCGGCGGCGAGACAGGCGGCTCCCGAAAACACGTGCTTACCCTGCTCAAGGAACTGTCCTCTCAGATTCCGATCCATCTGGTTTGTCTGATCCAGGGTCCCGTGTATGAGCAGGCGATGGCAGCGGGGTTGCCTGTCTCCCTGGTTGAACAGGCCAGTCGCCGCGACATGCGTGTGGTCAGGGAGCTTTCCCGCCGGATTGCGGAAGAAGGGTATACGATTTTCCACAGTCACGGCGGGAGGGCCAATTTTGTCGCTGCCGCCCTGAAAAAGGAGCGGCAAAAAACGGGCGGGAACGGCATGCCGCTCCGATTTGTGACCACGATTCACAGCGACATCCATCAGGATTACATCCACCAGCCCTGGTGGAAAAGGCTTCTCTTTACCCGCTTGAACCTCTGGGCATTGAAACGTTTCGACCATTACATCGCGGTGTCGCGCACCTTTGCCCAACAATTGACAGCGCAGGGATTTCCGGCGGAGCGCATCAGCGTGGTGTATAATGGGATCGATCTGAACGACCCTGCGCCGGCTTATTCACGTCAGCAGCTGTCCGAGATGGCCGGGTTAACCTTGCGGCCGGAGGACCGCCTGCTGATCATGGTGGGCCGCCTCCATCCCGTCAAGGATATTCCCCTGTTCCTGAAAAGTTTGTCCCTCCTGTTGAAGGAAAACAGGCCGGTCAAGGCGCTGGTGGTCGGAGACGGGCCGGAACGGGAGAGTCTCCAGCAGCTTGTCTATTCGCTGGACCTGACTTCTCATGTCCGCTTGATGGGTTTCAGGGAGGATGTGGAAGCGCTGCTGGCCTCGGCCGACCTGTCCGTGTTGACTTCCAGGAGCGAAAGTTTTCCCTACGTGATCCTGGAATCGATCAAGGCGGGGACACCGGTGGTGGCCACGCGTGTCGGAGGAATTCCGGATCTGTTGCCGGAGGAGTGCCTGGTGGAGCCAGGGGATGTCGCCGGCTTAACCGCCACCTTGCGGGCGCTGTTTGCGCATCCGGAACGATTGCGGCAGCTTTCTGAACAGCTTCAGCGGCGCGTCAGGGAGGAGTTTTCGTTGCAGACGTTCACCGCCAGGCACATGGCCATCTACCGGGAAATTCTTCAGTAGGGGATTTCAGCGGATCATTTTCTGCAGGATCATTCAGGATCGATTCAAGAGGATCGATTTGAAAGGATTGATTTCGCAAGGATCGATTCGAGAGCCGCTGAGAGCCGCTGACCTTCTCTGCCTGATTTTCTCTGCCTGTTGCGGGCGGATGTCAGTGTGGGTGAAAAGGGGCCTGAATGGGATGGAGTCGCGCAAACATTTTCTGAAACTGTTCGGGTGGGTGGCGCTGGTCAACATCCTGGCCCGCCTGCTTGGTTTTGTACGCGAGATGATCCTGGCCTATTATTTTGGGGCCAGTGCAGCCACAGACGCCTTTCTGCTGGCCTACACGATTCCCAATTTTCTCTATCTGGTGGTGGGTGGCGCATTGACCACCGCCATCATTCCTTACCTGGTGGGAGATGTCGAGCCGCAGGAACGATGGGATAAGGCCAACGCCCTGGTCAACCAGTTGTTGTTCGGTTTTACCCTGCTTCTTGTTTGTGGTGAGCTTTGGCCGTTAACCTTTATTTCCTGGCTGTCCCCGGAGGCGCCGGCCGCAACGTTGGCCGAGGGCGCACGCCTGTATCAGATCATGCTGCCGGCCGCTTTCTTTTTGATGGCCGGATCGATTTTCACAGGCATGCTGAATGCCCATCGCCGCTTTCAGTTGGCCGCTGTGGCCTATCTGTCCCTGAACCTGGCGGTGATCCTTTTCCTTTTGGCAGGCGCCAGGCCGGTCGGGATCGCGGCGGCCGCCTGGGGCGTGCTGGCTGGGGCCGTCAGTTTCGCTTTTTTGCAAGCCGTGCAGCTTTATCGCATCGGCTACAGGTACCGCCTGCGCATGTCCCACCCCGGGACAAGCCGCATCTTTCTGGTATCGGTTCCCATTGCTCTGGGTGGGGCGGTGATGCCGTTGTACGCCCTGGTCAGCCGTTTTTTTGCTGGAGGTTTGCCGGAAGGATCGATTGCTGCCTTCAACTACGGGATGTTGCTCATGCAGTTGCCGTTGACGGTGCTGGTCGGTACGTTTGCCAATCTCCTTTTTCCCGGAATTGCCGAGGATGCCCGCGGCGGTCAGTACTCCCGCATGGCGGATACGTTTATCCGCGGCACGCGGATGGCCATACTGTCATTGGTGCCGCTGGCCGCTTATTTGTCTGCTTTTGCTTCCGAGATCGTGCAAATGCTGCTCGGCTACGGCGCCTTTACTGCTGGAGATGCCGTTCGCACGGCAAGCGCGCTAGCCGTGCTGGCATGGGGATTGCCGTTTCATGCGCTGAACCTGTTCTGGTTGCGATTTTTTTATTCGCTGGAAGACAACTGGCGGCCCGTCCTGGCCTCGCTGGCGGTGGTCCTTCTCTTGAATGGCCTGCTGAGTTGGTTCCTGCGCCCTGCTTTCGGGTTGAACGGCCTGGCGGCCGCTGTCAGCGTGACCGGTTTGTTGAATTCCGTTTGGCTCTGGGGTCTGATTCAGTCCAAGCTGCCGTTGCGGGAACATGCCCGAACCATCCTCATCCTGCTCCTCCAGGTGGCGCTGCCTACTGGCGCAGCCACGGCGATCTCACTGGGGATCAAGAGCTGGCTGGCCGCCCAGACAGGCTTCTGGTTCCATCTCCCGGCTCCGGGCGCCGCTTGCCTGCACCTCTTTGCGGGAGGGGTGTCAGGGCTTGCCGTTCTTCTTATCGGGTACCGGCTCTTGCGGGTGAAGGAGCTGGCCATCATTCGGCGGTATCTTCCCGGGACGCACCGGTGAGGGATATTTCCGGAAGATGTTCAATCGATTCTGACTCGTGTGGGGGGTTGTCCGTTGGATACGCAATCTGAAGCCCATCGGCAATGCGATCAGCCGGACCCGTTTGACGTACCGATGGAAACCATTCTCGGCGTGCGTGTCGGGGCCTTTACATACGAAACCTTACTGGAAAAAGTGGACCGCTATATTCAGGAAGGCAGGAAGGGGATGATCCTGGCCATCAATCCGGAAAAAATCATCAAGGCCCAGTCCGACCCTGCCCTGCTGGAGCTGTTGAACCGGGCGGAGTTTCCGATTGCGGATGGGGTCGGGATTCTCCTGGCCTCGCGCTTGCAGGGGGGCGCCATCCGTTCCCGGGTGACCGGCATTGATACGATGTTGTCTCTCTGCCGGCACGCGGCCGCCAAAGGATATCGCGTTTTCCTGCTTGGCGCCAAGCCGGGGGTCGCGGATGCGGCCGCCCGCATTCTTCAGGCACGCTTTCCGGGGCTGCAAATCGCGGGTACGCAGGATGGCTATTTTCAAGATGAACAGGCGGTGCTCGAGAAGATCAACCGGTCCGGCGCCGAGATTCTCTTTGTGGGCATGGGCAGCCCAAAGCAGGAGTACTGGATCCTGCAGCATCGCCAGCATCTCATACCTGCCATCTTCCAGGGAGTGGGAGGAAGTTACGACGTGATTTGCGGGAACATCCCGCGCGCTCCGCAATGGATGCAGCAGGCGGGATTGGAATGGTTCTACCGATTGTTAAAAGAACCCTCCCGCTGGCGCAGGCAGCTGGCCTTGCCAAAATTTCTTTGGCTGTTGTGGAGCAGAAAATGAAAGGGTTTCATGCTTTTGTAAATTTGAGAGGAAACGTCACAGAGGAGGAAAGGCATTGGCTGCGAGAAAACGAGTCCTGGGTCCTTTGACATGGATCGATCTCATCATCATTGGCCTGATCGTGGTAGGGGCTGTGGTCGGCGTTTTGGTCTATATCAACATGGCTGGAAAAGTGGGCCCGATGGAAGAAGTGGAAGCCACCTGGACCATATTGGTTCCCGACATCCGTGCCGAACTTGCCGAGAAGGTGAAGGTAGGGGAAGAGGTGCGACTCGATGTGGCGGCAGATGCGGCGGGAAAAGTCACCGATTTTGCCGTCCGCCCTGCCAAGGTGGAGGTGCCGACAGCAGACGGCAAATTGGTGACGCAGGATTCCCAGATCAAGTACGACTTGCTCATCACCGTGAAGGGACCGGGGGAGTATAACGGGATAAACCTTTACGTGGGAGGCCGTCCTTTAAAGCTGAACGACACCATTGATATCTACTCCAACGCCTGGCATTACAGAGGTGTCTGCGCGGATATCAGGATCACCAGGGGAGAGGGACAGTGAACCGCCAAGCAAGACAACTGGACTGGTTTTCACCGGTCATTCTGTTTCCGCTGGTCTATATCGGATATGTGCTGTTAGGCATGTTGCCCATGAGCAATCTCTGGTATCCGCCGGCGTCTGTGCTGCTGGTGTTTGGCATGGGTCTGGTGTTTTATTTGGCTGGTGCGTTGTTGGCAAGCCGGATTCTGCGGGACGCGCCCAACCTGCTGTTTTATGAAAAAATTGTTCGCGTGAATGCCTCCGACCAGCCGTTGAAAGAGCGAGAGGAGAAGGCAGCGCAACGATTGCGCTGGTTGTCTTATCTGATCATCGGTTTGGGATTTCTTGCCTCCCTGCTGGTCATCCGGAGCGGCATTCCCATCCTTAATCCTGACAACCGGGGCAACATCAATGCAGCGGTGAAAATGTTGACGGAAGGCCTGTGGTTCGGTCTTGGGCTGTATTTCTTTGTGGGAGCCAGCCGCAGACTGGAAAGGGGCTGGCGGGCCCTTTTTCTCATGACGGGCATGATTGTTCTTTTTCTGGTGCTGTTGGCCTACCGGACGCCGCTGATTTATCTGGCGTTTATCCTGTTGCTTTGGTGGCATTATCAGCACCGCCCCGTCACCGCGGTTCAGCTGGGTTTTTTTGGCCTGCTGGTGGTTCTCAGCGGGACGCTTTTCAGTTATTTGCGCCAAATTCTCATTTATGGCGTGAACGGGTGGAATGACTATGTCATGCGGATCGGGATTGACCCCGCATGGTCCTGGCTGGTTCCGTTTCACTTGGTGACGCGGGAAGGGGTTTCGGTTTTCCAGATGCTGGCATACCTCATTCCGCCATCCGGCGGGATGTTTGGGCAGTTTCACCTGTCCGCCTTTCTCTCGGCCATGCCTGGAGAACAGTTTTCTCCCAGGCGGATCGTCACCAACCTTCTCGGCAACCGCCCCCAGGTTACGACCACTCCTTCTTTGATCGGCCCGTTTTATGTGGATTTCGGGCTGATTGGAGTGGCAGTGGGCATGCTGCTTTTGGGGCTGGTCCTGGGCAGTTTGTACATCCTGATGAAAAAGGCCAGAGGCATTGAACAGCAGGTGATTGGTTTTCTGTACGCGTTCCTGCTGGGGATGTCCCTCATCGGCATCCATACCGGGATCCTGGACATTTCGACTTTTCTCATGCTCGTGTTTGGCTATCTCGTGTGGCGTTTTGTCGCCGTCTGGCTCTCCCTTGCCAACCGTTCAAGGAAGGAAGAATTTGGTCCGTGACAAC
Organism: Bacillus thermozeamaize; assembly: GCA_002159075.1. NCBI lineage: Bacteria > Bacillati > Bacillota > Bacilli > Caryophanales > Bacillaceae > Bacillus > Bacillus thermozeamaize. Next base: position 24,299 of record LZRT01000142.1, on the reverse strand, counting down.
ATTTCCCTGCGGGAGTAGACTGGATGATGGTTGATACATAAAACATCATCAGAGAGGAGAACCGAGATTGAACATTTATCCAGTACATCATCGCCGCAAGGGAAGTTTCGCCATGATGATGCTCACCTGCCTGCTGGCATTGGCTTTTTGTCTTCCCCAGGCATCCTTTGCCGCAGGGAAAGTGGGCGTCTCCGCTTCAGAGGAAGACCATGTGTTCCGGTTTGCGGGGGAAGATCGTTTTGCCACTTCCGTGGCTGCTGCCTCCGAGATCTACCCGGTCACAGAGCGCGTGATCCTCGTTTCCAACAGCAATGATTTTGCAGATGGGTTGGCCGCCAGTGTGCTGGCTGGGGCTGTTGATGCGCCGATTCTCTTGACCCAGCCGGGGCAAGTGCCGGATGTCGTCGCCGACTATCTGGCAAGCGCCGAAGTGAAGGAAATTTACCTGATCGGCGGGCCACAGGCCATTTCCGCCCAGGTGGAGAAAACCTTGAAACAGCAGTATCAGGTGGAGCGGATCGCCGGAGAGACGCGGGAAGCGACGGCGGTGCAAATTGCCAAAAAAGCCAAGCAACTTGCGCCTGATTATTTTGAGGAAGTGGCCCTGATCGTCAACGGACGGGCGCCCGCCGACGCGCTGGTGGCCGGGCCTTTGGCCGGGCAAGGCATGCCGCTTCTGATGGTGAATAAGGACAGCATCCCGCAGGTCACCTTGAAAGGCCTTCAGGAGCTGGGAGTGAAAGCGGCGTTCGTGGTTGGCGGAGAAGCGGTGGTTTCCGATGCTGTTCTCGGCCAGCTGAACAACCTGTTACCTGGAACCACGGTCAATGGCGTCAAGATGAAAGCGATGCAAATTGGCGGGGATAACCGCATGGAAACCAGCCTGTATCTGGCGGAGCTGTTGCCGGCTGCTGATGTCCTGCTTGTAGGCTGGGAAGGACTGGCCGATGCCGTATCCGCCGGCTACGTGGGTTCCCTGCTAGGCGCTCCGATTATCTACACGCATGCGGGCAAACTGGATGAGGAAGTGGGTCTCTACCTGGAGGCTGTGCTGTATGAGGATTCCACGGTCACCATCTTTGGCGGGGAGAAGGCGGTCAGCAGTGAGGTGGAGGCCGAGGTGAAGGCCATCTTTGCGGCGCTGTTGGAGCAACAGCCGACCGATCCCTCTACAGGTCAGGAGTAGAATGGGAAAAAGCTGTAGATCGACAGACGAAGCTGTAGTTCAGCAGAGTAACCCAGCAGATGTATGGGAAAAAAGCTGTCCCGGCAACGGGACAGCTTTTTTGTACATTTTGCGGCGTTGCGTTGATGCGTGCTCGGCAGCATCGGGAGGGTCGTGTATGGTAAGGTTACGGTGTAGGGACGGGCTCCTCGCCGGGAACGTCGCTGCCTGCTGACACCAGGATCGTGAGCGGCTTCCTGGCTTCTCCCTGGATGGCCCATCGGGTGCTGTACGTACTCCGGATGGGTTTGATAGCCTCGTCTTCCCCGGAATCCGGTTTGTCCAGGCCGGGATTTTCCATTTCCGGCGCTTCCGCCCCGGGTTCGGTCCCGAGGGGGTAGAGATCGACGATGATGTCGTTGCCCTTCGGTGCGCTGATGAAATCGTCAATCATCTCCTGAAGCGACTGCGGTTCCTCGCCGGAGCCGTTCAACGGACGGAAGAAAAAGTCATTCTGGCTGGAGAGGATACGCACTTCGTAAGCGCCCGGCGCCAAGTCTTCCGGAATTTTTACCGGCACATCCAGGGTTACAGGTTGCGCTCTCCAGGGCTGCAAGGTGATGCTGAACACGATGAAATCTCCGGGCTTGATCGCCAGATCCGGATGTTTCAGCTGGGCATTGACAATTCTGGCTGTGGTGTTGTTTTTGCTGACTTCGCTGTTGACGCTGATCTGTTTGATGGTGATCGGCTGGTACGGATTGTTGGTCAGGATGTTCATCAGTTCCAGCAACGTCGCATAGGCAGCGTATGCCGTATCGAAACTGTCATATTGCATGTCGGTACGGGTGATCGTGCCGAATTCGGCTGTTTCCACCTGGACGGTAAACCGGTTGGTGCCACGGGTGTCACCCAACCGATCGATGGCGCGGTAGATCCCTTCCGCAGCGGTGACGGCGGCATAGGAAGGCAGAATATCCTGGTTGGGTATGATGCTGGTTTTCAGCGTGTGTTCCCGGTTGCGATCCAGATCTTTGGTCTTGACGTTGACAGGGACGAGCTGGGGTGTTTTGCCGATGATGCCGGCCACTGCCGCAGCCCGATCCTCGGTGATGGTGCCCACTGCCTTGCCGGGGATGCCATACTTGAAGGGGGAAATCAAGCCATCGCCGGCTCCCCTGATGACCGTGGTAATCCAGGCTTCCGTCAGCAGGGCGTTGGTCTCACCGGTCCACAAGGCCGGATGTCCAAATGCCCAGAGCCGGTTGTTGTCCACATAGGTGACGGTGCCGATGCCATAGGACCGCAGATCGCCTGAGGCCAGGACCAATCCCATCGCGTCACCGGGCTGCAGGGGACGTCCCAGCGCTTTCATCGAGGCCGGCTGGCCGCTGTAGGGTGACGCGTTGAGCAGGGTATATCCTTTCTGTTGCAGCTGCTCCTGCAGGGCGTTGAAGGTCTTTGTTCCCAGCCCGGAGACGAACAGGGGTGTGGGCAGGGTGTACCCCAACAAGGTGGATGGTGCAGTCTTCTGGCCCGTCTTTGGCGCCGTGGCGCTGATTTGCACTTTCTTGTACGAGACGCCGTCAATCTGAAGCGGCTGCTTCAGTGCAAGGCTGGTGGCTTTCGGTTTGACGGGCGCGCCGTTCAGCATGGCTTCGATTGGGGTCAAGCCGGCCAGCATCGGGTCGGTAAACCCATATGCCAGGGCACCGGCGATCTTGCCGTTAAAGTAGACCGGGCTGCCGCTCATGCCGGATGCTACGCCATACGAGCGCTTCAGCAGTTCGCCGGAGGCGCGGACGAGGATGATGTCGCCGCCTCCTTCTCCCTCTCCCTTGAGGACATCAATCACCTTGACAGTGAACGATTCGATTTTGTTTCCTTCAATGACGGTGTGCACCACGCCCTCCATGCCCGGCTTGATCTGGGAAAGGGGGATGATTGGCGGAGCGGGCAGGGTTTTCTGTTTGGCAAGGTTCTGCAGGAGGGTGTTCAGCCGTTGCATCAGCTGTTTTTGTTCTGTCTGGGTCAGGGCTTTTTTCGGCGACAGCCGGCTGTTGCTGTCTGGGGTGATCAGTCCCAACCAAGTGGCCCAGTTGATGTCGTGATAGAAAGCCTTGTTGATTTGGCCGGCATCCAGATAGGGTGGGACGTGGTTGGCCGCTGGCAGGGGATGTTTGGTACGGACAGCCCGTGCCAGCATTGACGCCGCTGCTTCCCGTGTAATGGCCGTGTTGGGGTAGAAATACTTGGACGTTTTGTCGATGATGCCGGCCTTGATGGCGGCGTCGATATATCCCTGTGTTTCCACCCAGTGCTTGCCCGTGTCCTTGAATGCACTGCCTTTTTGATCCTTCTTCGGCAACTTGAGTGCATCCACAACCTGCTTCAGAAACTGCGCCCGTGTCAAGGTGGCTTGCGTCTGTTTTTTGCTGCTCACATTGACCGGCGGTTTTTCCGCGGCGGCCATCGCTGCGCCGAGGTCGCCCGGCAGTGCGCTTACTGTCAGGGCTGAGCTGAGAACGATGGCTGCCAAAGTGAACCTGGTTTTACGCTGCATTTTTTCACATCCTTTTCATAAGTGATCATCTGATTTGCATATGAACGGTGGTTTCCTCCGCCGGAAGGTTTCCTCCGCCGGGACGGAACATCCGATGATTGAAAAGAAAATGTGATTGTAAAGATATTCTATAAGAGGAGAGGAATTCCTGCCGTTCCCATAAACAAAGCTGCCCTGAATTTCGCGGGCAGCTTATTTTGTCGTTTGTGAGAAAGATGGGTTCATTTCGTTCGTTGGGATGTTCATTGAGATCTTTTTCTTCTCTTTTCCATCATTGAAATTTTTCTTTGTATCGCTTTGGATGGATTCATTGCGAGAGCCATTGGCGGAGCTGGTTTTGCACCGTTCCGGACACGGCCTGGTTGCCGCCGAGCAGAATGATCTGCTTGGGTTTTAGACGCTGTAATTCGTTCATGGTGGCCGGCGGAATGGCGTCCGGCGTGACAAGCAGGAGAGGGCCTTTTCCAATGCCGGTTAGCGGGCCGGCGGCGAGGGCGTCGGGGAAGTGTTCGCCGGTGGCCAGAAATACGGTTGCGGTACCGGGTGGGAACCACGTGGCCGAGATCTGGGCGGCTGTGTCATAACGGTTTTCCCCGGCGATCCGCCGGACTGTTCCGCTCGTCAGGCCGTGCAGTTCTGCCATCACCGCCCGTGAAATGGCCTGTTCGCCGCCGAGCAGGATGATCTGCTTGGGTTGCAGGCGTTCCAGTTCCTCCCTTGTGGCAGCCGGCAAGACATCCCTGGCCGTCAGCAGGATGGGTCCCTGAAGATGTCTGCTCGCTGCACTGGCGGCGAGAGCATCGGGGAAGTGTTCGCCGGTGGCCAGATAGACGACGGGGACGCCCGGACGGAACAGTTGCCGTGAAAGGCGCGCGGCCGTATCGTATCGATCGGTGCCGGGAATCCTGAACGCCCGGTACCGGGTGGTAAACCCGCGAAGCTGGCTGAGAACGCTGTCACTGACGGCTTCCTTGCCGCCGAGGAGGATGATTTCCCTGGGCTTCAGGCGCAGCAGTTCTGCGCGTGTGGCGGGCGGAATCTGATCGCGGTTGACCAGAAGAACCGGCGATTTCAGCAATTGGGCTGCCGGTCCGGCTGCCAGCGCATCGGCGAAGGTTTCCCCGGTGGCGACGAGCAGGGTCTGGACCCCAGGCTGATAATAGTTGGCTGCGAGGATGGCGGCCGTTTCATAGCGGTTGTTTCCCGCCATCCGCCGCACCGGTCCCCGTGTTTCGAGGGTTTGCTGGACGGCCGAAGCCGCATCCACCATTTTACCGGTGCTGGTATAACCGATGGTTTGCTTCAGCGTGCGCCCGCTGTCCATCAGGATGCGTCTCATTTCGTAGGAAGACAATTCCTGGTGAATGGTGGACATCCAGGCAGCCACGCCGGAGACAAAAGCGGTGGACATGGAGGTTCCGTCCAGGAAGCGATAGCCGTCGTCTGGAACCAGGGATTCGCCATCGCCGCTGACGGAAGCATCAGATGGACTTGGCGTGACGTTTTGCCGGCTGTAGTGCACCATTCGTGGCGGCGTGAGCGGAAAGGTGCTGAGAATGTCCTGGCCGGGAGCCGCCAGGTGCACCCGATCCTTGCCGTAATTGCTGAAGCGGGCCAGTCGTCCGCGCGAGTCGACGGCGGCGACGGAGATGAGATTCGGCGAATCAAAGGCGGCCGGAAAGAGGGGAGAGGAGTCGATGTCCACGCCTTGGTTCCCGGCTGCTGTGATGAAGAGGAGTCCGGAAGCTTCAATGGCATCCCGCAAGGGCAATAGCTCATCCAACCGCTCCCCTTCAATCCCCCAGGAGGCATTGATCAGGGATGCGCCCATCTGCGAAGCGTACTGGATGGCGCGGATGGCGTCAGAAATGTACCCTCCTTCCGGACCGATAAATTTCAATGCCATGATCCGGACATGGGGGGCGATGCCGGCGATGCCTTTATTCTGGTGATCGGCGGCGATGATGCCTGCCACATGGGTGCCGTGAAAGTCCTCCCCCGGATCGTGCACCGTGGGCTTATCATAATAGAAATCCCATCCGTGGATGTCGTCGATATACCCGTTTTGATCGTCGTCCACGCCATTTCCGGGAATTTCTCCGGAATTGGTCCACATCCGGCCGGCCAGTTGGGGATGACTGAAATCGACGCCGTCATCGATGACGGCCACGACCACTTCCGGAGCATTGGCGGCCCCTTCGCCGGTCAGTCCGGCGTGCTGCAAAAAAGAAGTCATGCCCAACAGGTTGATGTCCACTCCCGGAGTTCCCTGGACGCCCCGGATCGGCTGGCCGCGGTTATGGAGTCCCCACTGCAGGGGCCAGTACGGCTGCTCGGCATAAGCCAGATACATGGCGCTTTCCTGAACTTGGGCGGGGTGGACGCGCCGATCCGGCACGGCGTAGGCCACCTGCGGATGCTTAGCCAGAGCCCTGGCTGCCAGGCGGAGGACGGCCATCTCCGTTTTCTTGCCCGTGTTCGCTTTTGTTATGCCATGGTTTTGTTTGGCAGAGCCGGAGAAGGGTTCCCTTCCGCCGGCCCGCTGTGCGTCTATCGGTTGGAGCAGTTCCGCATTGATCAGGGGAAGTTCCTCAACCAATCGCATTCCTGCTTCCCGGCGGATGGATGCCTTGACCGCTGGGCCTGCATCGGGCAGATAACGGACGATCAGGCCGCGGGCATCATCTTCTGGCGCGGTTTCGTTCGTGGCAGCCGGGGAAGCGGGTGCGGCGGCAAGGAATCCGTTGGCAGAAGATGCGGCTGGGTTTCCGCCGGCCGATGATGGCGCTGCCGTGGTCAGTGCGAGAATGGCTGTCAGGCAAACAACCACGCAGGTTCGTAAGGCCCTCCAGCGTGACAGGTGATGATGGTTTTTTGACATCAGTTTCCCTCTCCCAAATAAGCTGTCCTCGTACATGCCCCCATTTTACCATGGGATGGCGGGAAAACCAGCTATTTTTGGCAATGGAGGGATTTGGTATAATGTCGTAGGGTAGGAGAGTTTGTTCCATTTTGTTCATCAACGAGACCTTATTTCCATTTAAATCAACGAAATCTTATTTAACGAAACCTTACTTAAACAGATAAAACATCTTCATCATAGAGAAACATCTGAATTAAAAAATAACCGGTATATTTGAAACATGCCGATGGGGAGGAACTGGAGTGCAGAAGAGCGGGTTGAACAAGACGAAAAAGAGCAGATGGCCCGTGATGGTGGCGGCCATGCTGAGTGCCGTTTTGGTGATGGTAAGCATCATCTGGAGCGGCGAGGCAAGTGCCCAGGCGCAGGTACAGCGGCTGACCGGTGAGGATCGCATTGCGACCGCACACACCATCGCCCTTGAGCAATGGAAAACGGCTGAGACGGTCTTGCTGGCCCGTTATGACCTTTTTCCCGATGCGCTGGCCGGCGTGCCGCTGGCCCATTTCTATGGCGCGCCGATCCTCCTGACGTATCCCGACCGGCTGCGTGACGATACGCTGGAGACGCTCAGGGGACTGCAGGCAAAGAAGGTCATCTTGCTGGGGGGAGAGGCGGCTGTTTCGCCACAGGTTGAGCAATCCTTGCGCAGCGTGGTCCAGGAAGTGGAACGGATTGGCGGGAAGGACCGCTACGAGACGGCACAGCTGATCGCAGAGCGGCTGCCCAACTCCGGACAGCAGGCCATCGTGGTGAACGGGGAAAACTTCCCCGATGCCCTGGCCGCTGGCCCATACGCAGCACGTCAGGGCATGCCGATTCTGCTGGTGGCAAAAAATAGGATTCCAGAGCCCACGCGCCAGGCGCTGGCGAAGATGTCCAGCCTGTATGTCGTTGGCGGTCCGAATGTGGTCAGTGACCAAATCACGGAACAGCTTCGACAGATCGTGGGGATGCCTGTGCAGCGGCTGGCCGGCGATGATCGCTATGGAACAGCGGTTGAACTGGTTCGCTACTTTAAGCCGCCCATGCAGACGGTGGTGGTGGCCACGGGTGAAAACTTTGCCGATGCCCTTTCCGGCGCAGCCCTGGCCGCCAAGTTGGATGCACCCATTCTGCTTGTCCGTTCGGCGGCCGTGCCGGTGTCCGTCAGTCAGCTGCTCCGAAATGTTTCCGTCGAGCGTTACGTGATTCTGGGCGGGACGGCGGCAGTCTCCGGGAAGGTGGAAGCGGAACTGAAAGGATGGAAGCCGCTCCGGATCATGATCGATCCCGGACATGGGGGCAGTGATCCGGGAGCCATGGGCAACGGGTTGAAAGAAAAAGACCTGACCCTGGATATTGCCAAGCGGGTCACACAGCACCTGAGCAACCGCTATCTGGATGTTCACGTGAGGATGACCAGGGAAACGGATGTCTACCTGACCCTCAATGAAAGAACCCAGATGGCCAACCAGTGGCCGGCCGATTTCTTCCTGTCGATTCATATCAACGCTGCTGCTGATCCGGCTGCCAATGGATTTGAAAGTTATGTTTACAATAAGCCGGGTTGCTGTGCCACCTCACTGGCCAAACAGCAGGTGATCCATCCTTATATCGTCCAGCAGATGAAATTCAAGGACCGGGGGATGAAACGGGCCAATTTCCATGTGCTGCGGGAAACCACAATGCCGTCTATTCTGCTGGAAAACCTGTATATCAGCAACCCCGGCGATGCGGCCAAGCTGGCCAATCCGCAGTTTCGCGAACAGCTGGCGCGGGCGATCGCCGACGGGGTGGCCAAGGCATGGGGGATTCCTCCCAAGTGAAGCGGCATCAGGATAGTCGTGATGAAGGATCAGGATGGACAGATACAGGATGGACAGATAGATGAAGAAGATGGAGAATATGAAAAAGACCGGGCGGGAGATTTCCCGCCCGGTCTTTTTGCCTTCAGTCTTTTGATGCCGGCCTTTTTGGCTTTGGCTGCATCCGATTGCCGGTTCATTGCCGGTGGATTGCCGGTTTCTCTTGCACGGGGCTTCGGTTTGCCTGTCGGCTTTGCGCTCTCTTTACTTGGTGATGTTGAGCGCGATTTTTTCCAATGCTTGCCGCACAGATAGGCTGATGGCTTGCGGTCCGCCAAGGTAAGTGAACTGTCCCACCGTTGTGACCTCCTGGCTGAGCCACTGCTGGATCGATGCCGGGACTTCCTGGTTTTTGACGAGAATGATGGGCGCCGGCATTTTCGCCGCCAATGCCGTTCCGGCCAACGCATCTGCGAACAGATCGCCGCGTGCAAAGTAAATCTGCGTCGTCGGCAGTTGATAGGTTTTCGCGATCAGGATGCTGGTGTGGTAGCGGTCGCTGCCGTTGATCCGGGTGACGGCAGTGATCTTGTTTTTCAAAGCTTCTTCAACCGTTTTCGGGATGGCCACTTCGCCGCCGACCAGTGTCACTTTTTCCACCGGATGCTTCTCCAGATAGGAGAGAATGGACGGATGGAGTGAAGTGCCCTGTTGCAACAGGATCGGGATTTGCTGGCTGGCTGCATAAGGTCCAATGGCCAATGCGTCGGGCGATTTCTCATCACCCGTCGCGATAAACAGCTCCCGTACGGGGGTGCCCGCCTTTTCCTGAATTGCCTCCGCCACGGCCAGGGCCGTTTCGACGCGATTTTCACCTGCCAGCCGGATCACCGTATAGCCGGCCGCTTTCAATTGGTCCTCAATGGCCGTGGAAATGGCCACCTGGCTGCCCAACAGGTAGACGGTCTGCGGTTTAAGGCGCGCGATTTCTTCCTTGACTTTATCCGGCAGGGCATCCGGCTTGGTCAACAGCAACGGCGCGTCATGCTGCTTTGCCAGAACGCTGCCGGCCAGCGCGTCGACCGTGAGATCGCCGCGAGCGAGAACCACCGTAGCGGCGCCGTTGGGCCAGCCTTGGCGGGCAATGGCCACGCTGGTCTCGTAACGGTCGGCGCCGGCCAGTTCGTTGCTGTACACAGGCGGCACGATCAGCGTCGAGTAGAGAACGCTGTTGCCGATTTTGCTGCGGAAATCTGTCCCCGAGATCGTGAGCTTGCCCTTTGTCCCGGTGAGTTCCACTTGGGCTGCGCCCATGCCGGGGGTGCGCTTGACCACCACCAGCTTCTGGAATGTTCCGATTTCGGGCCACTTGGATTCAATCACCTGCGGGTCCAGTTTGACCTCCCAGCGGTAACGACTGTGTGGTCCGTATTGTTTTGTCTGAGAGTTGTAGGTGGCCACCTCTTCCGGCACGATGGTCTTGCCGCTCGGCAGCTTGTACTGGTCTTTGCGGGCTTGCAGGTAAGAGACGGGGCTGCTGGACCAGACGGCATCGTTGCTTTCGATCCAGCCGCCGTTGGAAGAGCTGTAAGTGGTGGTGACGAGTTGGTTGTTGATCAGTGCCACTTCGCCGTTTGTCGAAGCGACCACATTGTCGATTTTGGCTGCGTACGGTTTTTGGATGTCGTGAATGCCGTATTTGCCGCCAAACACCTGATCGCTGGTGGTATCCACCAACAGCTTGTCAAGGCCGAACCCTTTCCGCGCCGCATAGGTACGGGCCGCAATCGTCTGCGCGCGCAATGCGTTCTCCGACCAGGAGGCATAGGACTCCCGCGGCACGACGCCGGTGAGGTACTGGCGCAGGTTGACCAGGTTGGTGAAGCTGATTTCTCCCCGATCCGACCCCTGGATTAGGGACGCTTTCAGCTCCAGGGTTCCTTCGTAGAAGCGCTTTGCGTCAACGCTCCCTGCCGCCGGTTGCTTCGGGTGAACGGCCGTGACCCAAAGCTCGACATAACTGCCGGACTTTGGCTTGAGCAAGAGGGTTGTCTGATTGAGCTGAATGCTGCTTGGGCTGCCGGTAGTTTCGCTGGCCTGGCTGTCCGTCACCGGTTCAAACCGGTAGCCGGTGTCTTTCAGATAGGTGAGGTTGTACTTTTGTCCCGCCGTCAGGGTGGCCAGCGATTTGCCGCTTGCGTCCTGGATCTCGGCGCCGCTTGGGGCGATCAGGGTCCAGGTGGTTTTTTCCTCGATGTTTGTCCAGCTTTTGCGAAAGTCCTTCAGGCTTTGCAGGGAGACCCGGACCGTTTGCGTGGCGTCGTCGTACCGTTTCACCACGTCGCTGCCGGGATAGTAGTGCTTGATGATGTTTTTGTAGCTGACTCCCTGCAGGGCCAGTCCCTGGGCGCCCCATTGGGACATGCCGACCCGGTGCCCGTAGCCGCCGCCGGTGATGATGACCGGCGGCCTTTCTGCGCCGGTGGCGTCAAGCGCCTGTATCCGGGGACTGGATACGGACGACTTTTCTTCCAGCGTCATTTCTTTGATCAGGGGCTGGCTGGTAAGGCCGGGTTCGGCATACAGTTCGAGGTGGAGTGTTTTCGGCTGGGTTGCGGAAAGCGGGCGGATCTTCTGGATGACTTCCGCCGGTCCGATGTCTGTGATGACTGCCTCAAATCCGTCCGAGACGTTCAGCAGCGGACCCTCCGCAGGCAGGGTGACCTGCAGGACGGCCGCATCGGATGGCCATTGGATGGTGAGACGGCCTTGCCGTCCGGTCATCACCCAGCTTCCATCCCCTTGCGGCAGCAGTTGTTCCTGATGGATGATTGCGCCTGAGAGGGAATCTGTTTCTTGGGCGGTCGCCCGTGACATGCCGGGTGGTTCAAAGGCCAGCCCGCCGACAGTCAGAATCCCAGTCAATACCATGATGATCAGGCGGCGCCAGATTTTTTTGCCGCCGCTTGAATGCGGATGTGGACGTGATGATGCTTGCATCTTCCCCAGCTCCTTCTCCCATCGAATGTTTTATTCAGACCATCATCAGACCATCTTATGACACGATCTTGAAGGTGCCTCATCAACTGGATACAGTTTCAGAGATTGCCATAAATTTTCTGGTAATCTTTTTCTAGCTTAACATAGTTGAAAAATAGCAACAATGTAGATTTCTGGAACCCCAGGATAAAATTTGTCAATCTATTTTCGTCGCAAATCTGGGACAAATGTCCAGATTTGTTGTATAATAGTAGCATTGAAAAGAAGGACCAAATGCGCGGAAAGGAGCGTGGGGATGAGGAATCGGTATGGGAGATTCATGTGGCGCGTCGGTTTGCTCACGTTGCTCGCTGTCTTTCTGGTTGGGACAAGCCATACCTTTGCGGCGATGGGGAACCGGACGCTGAAACAGGGGATGCGTGGCGATGATGTCCGCGAGCTTCAGCTTGCCTTGAACAGACACGGGTTTAAGCTCGCCGTAGATGGACACTTCGGTTCCAAAACCAGGCAGGCAGTTGAGGCGTTCCAGCGGGCCAACGGCCTGCAGGCGGATGGAATTGCCGGCAAGCAGACTTTTGCGGCGCTGCAGAAAAAGGCGGGCAATGCGAAGGTGCAACAGCCGGCGCGAAAGGGGCAAACCACTTCTCGCAGCGGAGCCGACCGAACGAGGAACCCTTCCACGGTACAGAATAAAAGCCAAATGTTAAAACAATTGTATGAATTTGCTAATCTGTACCTGGGTACGCCTTATCGCTATGGCGGGACGACGCGGAACGGGATCGACTGTTCAGCGTTGACCCAACTGGCCATGAAGCATGTCGGGATCACGATTCCACGGAACACCGCGTCGCAATATCAGGTGGGACAGCCGGTGAGCCGTGCCCAGTTACAGGCGGGGGACTTGGTTTTCTTCAGCACGACGGGCCCTGGACCGACGCATGTCGCCCTGTACCTGGAAAACGGGGTGCTGTTGAACGCAAGCTCCAGCAAAGGCGTGACGTACACCAAGTTGACCGAACGCTATTGGAATGACCGCTACTATGGTGCAAGGCGGGTTGTCTCATATTAATTAACTTTACGGGCTTTGACTTAACGGGCTTTCAGCAGGTCTGCCGTTTTGGCCACATGGAGGCCACATGGACAAGCCCCTCCTGGAAACGCCGGAACTTCGGCGTTTCCGGGAGGGGCTTCATGCTTGCTGCATCCGGCTTCCGCTCCGTATTCAACCGTTCCATCCGCAACCACCATGTCAGTCCTCAACAATGGCCACGGCGCGGACCCAGCCCGCACTGGCGCCGGCAATTTTGACCGGAAAGGCGACCACGGTAAAGCCTGTTGGGGCGGGGATTTGGTCCAGGTTGGCCAGCTTTTCGATCTGGCAGTATTCCAGCTTTTTGCCGACATAGTGGGCGGCCCAGATGACATCGGGGTTGCCTGTTTGGCGGTACTTTTCCGCTTGCGCCCAGAAGGGGACGTCCCAGCCGTAGCCGTTGGTGCCCATTACCTTGATCCCGCGTTCAATCAGGTAGACTGTGGCTTCAGCGCTCATTCCCGGATGGATGTCCGCGTAGCCGGGAGTATATAACTTTTTGTCGCAACCGGTGCGGATGAGCACGATCTCGCCGGGGGAAAGCTGGTGCCCGATCTTTGCCAGTGCCTGTTCCACATCGGATTTGGAAATTTCTTCGGCCGGCTGTTTCCAGGTAAAGTCGAGGAGCACCCCGTTGCCGTAGAACCAGTCCAGCGGCAATTGATCGATGGTTTTGGCGGGCTGATCTCCCGTTTGGAACCAGTAGTGCCAGGGCGCGTCCACATGGGTCCCGGTATGGGTGGTCAGGGTCACAGTTTCCGTGGCCCAGGCTTTTCCTTCCGGCCACTCCTCCGGACGGAGGCCGAACAGGCTGGCCGCCCGTTCGACCGACTGTTCGTGGTTCAGGTAAGCGATTTGTGGCGGGGACGGTTCTTGCGACGCCGGATCCATCGGGACGCTTAAATCGATGAAACGTTTGGCCATGTGTGGTCCTCCTTACATTGAATGTCCATTTCATCCGCTTTTCTTCTTGCCAATCCTGTTGCGCAATACGCCCAGCCCTTCCACCTCAAGCTCCACCAGGTCGCCTTCCTTGAGAAATTTACCCAGTTCCAAGCCGCATCCCCAACCGACGGTACCTGAGCCGAACACATCCCCGGGAACGATCCGCTCGCCGGTTGAGACGTAGGAAATGATTTCCGGAAATTTGCGGTACATGTCGCCGGTGGTGCCTTCCGTCCAAAGCTCCCCGTTGACGTAGGCCCGCATGTTCAGCTGATAAGGATCCGGAATCTCGTCCTTTGTCACCAGGTAGGGACCCAGCGCTGTGGCAAAGTCCTTGCCCTTGGCCGGCCCCAGGCCGACGCTCATTTCTTTTGCCTGTATGTCGCGGGCGCTGAAGTCGTTCATGATCATATACCCGACGATGAACTCTTCCGCCTCCTCGGCGCTGATATCCTGACCTTCCTTCCCGATGACGCAGGCGAATTCCAACTCGTAGTCCATCTTTTCCGTGTAGGAAGGCCAGATGACCTCATCATCGGGGCCGATGATGGTGGAGGTGTTCCCCTTGTAGTAAGCCGGAATCTCGTACCATGCAGGCGGGACATCCTGCCCCCTGGTTTTGCGGGCGTTTCGGATATGGGTTTCAAAAGAGATGAAGTCCCGTAGATTGCTGGGTTTTTCGATGGGAGGCAAGAGACGGATGTGTTCCTGAGCGTGGATGAACGGGTATTGCCGGCGACTTGCGGGCGGCGTCATCGCAAATTGCAGCGCCTCCCTGGCAGCCTCCATGGCCGGCCGGCCATTTTCCAGGAAACTGACCAGATCTTCGGGGAGCAGGGTCTCCGCCAGGCGCACGGCGCCTTTTTCCGAGGCTTGGCCCTTTTCCAGCAAAAGTTGCCGGTAAGCGGCGGCCAGATCGATCACGCTCCCGTCCTGCCAGGCGCCCAATCTCGGCATGTTGAGAGGGTATGATTTTAGGACAAATCTGACGATTTTCATGAGCGTCCCCCTTATTTCAATTGTTTGCTATGGAAAAGATAGCACCCGTATATGATTATAGTAGATCGTATATTTTTGCACAATTCATAATGGAGTATCACAGATGGATGATGGAGCATGACAGATGGATGTTTTTTGTGTGATGACGGTATCCGATAATTGTGTACAATGAATTTGGAGCTTAGATTTGGAGCTTATTTTTATTTGATCTTAATTTTATCTCATGATCTCATGATGGAACAGGTGATTGCATGCGGCAAAAATTCCGGACCAAGGCAGAGAAGGTGTACCATCACCTGCGTGAGGGAATTATCCACGGGACCTATGCGCCAGGGCAGCGCCTTGTCATTTCCCAGATTGCGCGGCAGCTGGACGTGAGCGAGATTCCTGTGCGTGAGGCGCTGCAGCGGCTGGCGTCGGAAGGATATGTGTACCTGCATCCGCATGCGGGCGGGATCGTCAGCTCTCTGAGCGAGGAGGATATCCGGCAGATTTTTGAACTGCGGATCCATCTGGAGGGTTTGGCGACGCGCCTCGCTGTGGATCATCTGTCGAATGCGCATCTTCACCGGCTTGAGGAGATGTTGCTGGAATCAAGACAGTATATCGAGAACAGGGATTATGAGGGCTATGACCGGTTTAATCGCGCCTTTCACGAGTATATTTACCAGTTTGCCAACAATCAGCGGCTGGCCGATTTGATCCGTGACCTGTGGAATAATTCGTCCCGTTATCCGCGTATTTTTCAGGATGTGCATCAATTGGAAAATTCGTATGCGGAACATCAGGACATTCTCCGGGCGATAAAGCTGCGGGATGCGGAACTGGCGGAGCGTCTGACCCGCCAGCACAAGGCGAAGGCGTATGAATGGGCGGTCAAGTTGGTCAAGGATTTGAACCAGGAATTTACGAATTCCAAGTAGGTCGAATGCCAAGCAGGTTCTCGATGTCATGCTGGCCGGCTTCGATTTCATCCCGGGCAAATGAGGGCTTGACAGTTCCGAATGAAGGTTTGATTAGGCAGGAAGGGGATGCTGATGGATACCTGAATCCGTGAAGGTCTACCAAACGGTGATTCATGTCGGGAACGGATTGACACGATGGGTTAAGTTTTCAACTGCGAACACCTCTAAATCAGTGGAGCAACCTTTTCGTTCCCCAATCGAACCAGGTTTCATCCTTTTTTGAGCATGCCAAAGAAACCTGTCAATTTACAGGTTTTTACAAAGTCCTGAAACAAATCGCTTCTGGTAATGGGGCTGCTGGTTCCTCAGCTTATGCAAAAGCCTGGTATATTCGTTCTAAGACATTGGCCCACGGATTGTATCTGCCAAAGGCAAAATAGAAGCGACGTGCATGCCGAACAAGCCGAACCGCCATGTAAATCAGGTTTTGAATGACAGTCCGAATGCGTCGCCTTTTTACTTTCCCGCGAATGGGTGCATCGTCTTTGCGCAGACTTTCCTGACCGATGATGCGCAGCAGATTGTATGCCAACATCCCCGCATGCAGCACCAAGTCATTGGTCGCAAATTTCCCTGCAGGCAGGCGTTCCAAGCCCAGATCCGTCTTGATTTCACTGTGAAACTGTTCGCTGGTTCCATGTTCCCGATACAGCTCAATGATACGCCACGGTTGGCAACGAAGTGACGTCCAGTAAACCTGTACTTCCACATCAGGCACGAGCAGGATCTGGCCGTGGCGGTCAATGGTACGTTCGATCACGTAAAAGACTTGGCGAAGGGGATGGGGAAACCCGGCCTTGCTTACCTCGATTGAACCGACGTATTCCTTTTTTCCTTCACGCGGCTCATGGCAAGTCCCACGGGTTTGTGCGATGTGCAGCCAGGTTTCTTTGGATTCCCGGCGCAGATTGACTTTGATGATGTAGTCCACTTGGTGGTCATGGCATCGGTGAAGATTTTCCAGACTGTCATGGCCTGCGTCCATCCGGACAAGGAGGGGCCGATCAGTGACCCGCCGCGCATAGGTGATGCTTTCGGACAAGAAATCACGATCCAGGCGTTGTCGCAGCGTAGGACTGGAAGGCACGCTTTGACGTTGCAAACAAAGGGAGAACACTTCGTCGTCCCGAAACGGTTCGATGTGATCGAAGTCGCTTTTCCCTTGGCAAAGCAGACCCAGATAGCTTTTGAGCACATCGGCATGGGAATGGTAAGGATGCTCGATGTCCGTCAGACGTGTCCGATTCAGGCGTTTTCCCAACCGGGTATGGGCCAGCAATGCGCCGACGGTAGCGAGCCCAGCATGTGTTGAAAGAAGGAGGTCGTTTGAGCGGGTAAATCGAATCCTCATGATTGCACCTCACAGGTGAAGGATGGTTTTCATTGACTACGAAAAAAATTCTCCGTCGGACGCGCGATTGCCTGCTATAACAGCAATTTTTTAGCTAGATTGTTCACTGATTCAGGTATTATAAAAACAGGGGAGGGTCTGGGAGGGGCAATAAAACCCACTCCTTCAGGGGTGGGATACATGGACCCCTCCCGGCAAACATTTGTTCCGTCCTTCTCTCCCATGGTATCATAAGGACAAGGAAAGAAGGTGGAACAAATGCACAAGGCGTACCGGTTTCGCATCTACCCAAGCAGGACGCAACGTGATCTCATCCATAAGACGTTCGGATGTTGCAGATACGTCTTCAATCACTTCCTTGCCAGACGGAAGGAAGTGCACGAGGCGGAAGGAAAGACGCTTGGGTATAACGCCTGCTCCGCTTTGCTCACCCGTCTCAAGAGAGAGCTGGATTGGCTCAAGGAACCGGATGCCACGGCGCTGCAGACGGAACTGCGGCATCTGGATGACGCATTCAAACGTTTCTTCCGGGAAAAAAAGGGCTACCCACGTTTTAAGAGCCGGAAGAACCCGGTGCAATCCTACACATCCAAAAACAACAAGGGAACCATCGCCATCCAAGGAAACCGGATTCGTCTCCCCAAACTGGGGTGGGTCAGGTTTGCCAGGTCCCGCGAGGTCAAGGGCCGGATCATCTCCGCCACCATCCGGCGGAACCCGACGGGGAAGTACTTTATCTCGGTGCTGGTGGATGAGGAGATTCCACCGTTACCCGCTTGTGATAGTAAAGTGGGCCTTGACCTTGGCGTAAAGGAATTTGCCGTCCTTTCCACCGGTGAGGTCATTGCTAATCCGAAACATCTGTACAAACACGAAAGGCGGTTGATCCGCTGGCAGCGCATCCTTTCCCGCCGAACCCAAGGCGGCAGGCGATGGGAGAAGGCCCGCCTGAAGGTGGCCCGTCTGCATGAGAAAGTGTCCAACTGCCGAAGGGACTTTCTGCACAAGCTGTCGACCAGGCTGATTCGCGAGAACCAAGTGATCTGCCTGGAGGACCTGCAGGTGCAGAACATGCAGAAGAACCACTGGCTGGCCAAGCCTATCTCTGATGCATCCTGGGCAACGTTCCGTTCCATGCTGGAATACAAGGCGAATTGGTACGGACGAAGCCTCGTGCTTGTGGCCAGGACATTTCCATCAAGCCAGCTTTGTTCCTGTTGCGGATTTCGCAACAAAGAAGTGAAAAACCTTGGCTTGAGAGCATGGACATGCCCAGAGTGTGGTACTCACCACGACAGGGATGTCAATGCCGCAAGGAACATCTTGCAGGAAGGCTTGCGTCTGTTGGCCTAGCCAACTGAACCGTGGGACACACACGGGGATCGCTCGGTCAAGAAGCGGCCGTTGGGCCGCTGTTCCCGAGAATCCCACGGCTTAAAGCCGTGTGGAGTGTCAAATGGGGATTTAAGTTATATGGGCTATGGGTATTGAAGTCATGGTTCCGCCTCATTCTATGGATAGAGGCGGGATTTTTTGCTCAAAAAATGAAGGGTTTGCAGAAAAATCGGCTGCTTTAACGGGAATCATGCTGTTTTATCGGTGTTTTGGAGATCGAGGGAAGCAAACGTGGTATAGTCATTAAAAATCAAAATTCGACAAAACGGTTACAAAGGGGGGATTCGGTTGTCGCAGCGCATTCGCAACAAGGATTTGGCATCGCGGGTCGTGAAAGCGGAAGAGGCGGCGCAGTGGATTGGGCATGGGATGACGCTGGCCATGGGAGGGTTCGCGCAGGCAGGCGATGCCAAGGCGGTGCCCAGGGCCCTTGTGGAACGTGTCAGAAGAGAGGGGAAGCCGTTTAAGATCAACGTGTTTACCGGAGCTTCGATCAATTCGGAAATCGACGGCCTGTTTGCGGAAGCCGGGATTGTCAACCTGAGGCTGCCTTACCAGTCGGAAAAACGGATGCGCGAACGGATCAATGCGGGAGAGGTCAAGTATATTGACCAGCATCTTTCCCACACGGCCGAGCTGATACGTCAGGAGTGCCTGCCGCCGATTGATGTGGCTTTGGTGGAAGCGGTTGCCATAACGGAAGAGGGATGGATTGTCCCGACCACGTCGGTGGGGAATGCGCCCATTTTTGTGAACAAGGCGAAGATGGTCATCGTCGAATTGAATGAAGCGCAGCCGGCAGAGCTGGAAGGGGTGCACGATCTGTATATACCTGAAGCGCAGGGGCAGCGCCGGCCGATTCCGATCACCTCCGGGGACAGGCGGATCGGGACGCCGGCGATGCAGGTGGATCCCGGAAAGATCAAGGGCATCGTGATCACAAACGAACCGGATGCGGCGGCAAACATTGTTCCGCCAGATGCCGAGACGCAGCGGATGGCCGATTTTCTGATCGATTTTTTGCGGCATGAAGTCAAGGCCGGCCGCCTTCCGGCCAGTCTGGCCCCCCTGCAGTCGGGCGTCGGGTCGGTCGCCAATGCGGTGTTTCACGGCTTTTTGCATTCCGATTTCACGGATCTGGAAGTGTATTCCGAAGTACTCCAGGATGCGATATTCGATCTGTTGGATGCGGGAAAAATTCGCTTTGCGTCGGGCAGTTCCATCACGTTGTCGCCCCGGAAGGCAAAGGAAGTGATGGGGAATTTTGCCCGCTATCGCGACAAATTGATTCTTCGCCCCCAGGAGATTTCCAATCATCCGGAGATCATCCGGCGGCTGGGCCTGATCGCGATGAACGCGGCGATTGAGGTGGACATTTACGGGAACGTCAACTCCACCCATGTTCTGGGAACCCGGATGATGAACGGGATCGGCGGTTCCGGCGATTTTGCGCGGAATGCGCGCTTGACGGTTTTTGTGACGAAATCGACCGCCAAAGGCGGGGCCATCTCCAGCATCGTGCCTTTTGTGTCCCATGTCGATCACACCGAACATGATGTGGATGTGATCGTGACGGAACAAGGGCTGGCGGATTTGCGGGGGTTGTCTCCGAGGGAACGGGCGCTGGCCATCATCAGGAATTGCGCCCACCCCATGTACCGTCCGCAGCTTTTGGCCTATTACGAAGAAGCGGCGGCCCGGGGCGGGCATACGCCGCATGTTTTGGAAAAGGCGTTGCAGTGGCACATCCGCTATGAGAAGGAAGGCACCATGCTGGAAAAGGTCTCCATGCTTTCATGAACGCCTTGTGAATCCTTACGAGAGGCGCATGTGCCCATTTTCGGAAACATCATCGATATCCCCATCGATGACGGCTTGGTCACCAAGCAGACAGGCGGCGCACGTTTTGGCCACGTCGGCGCGGGTGGTGAGGCCCAAGTGGTCGCAGTCGTCAAAGTCAGCCAAGTGAATGGCGTCTTCGATCAGGGCGGAATCGGCGGGAACCAAGCCATCGCTTGCCGTCTGGCGGTGGAGGGCGCGGAGCGTGTGCCAGCCGAACCAGACCTCTCCAAATACACCCCGATGTTTCAGGCTGCCGGTGGCAAAGCCGCGCAACGTGTAGAACTTTCCGCCCGGGCAGAGAGGGGCTCCCACGGCCGGGTATTGGCGGTTGAATTCCGCCACCCACTCAGGCGTCAGGTTGGCGAAGGCCTGGCTGGAACCGGCCAGGACCCCTAGCCAACGGAAGGTGTGCGCAAGCGGGGAACCGTGGTGCGGCGTGCCGAGGGTGACCACGTTGACGACGGTGCCGGGATGATCGTAGATGAATTTGCGCGTGATCAGGCCGCCCATGCTGTGGGCTATGACGTGGAAGTTTTTGCCCAAACCATATGTTTCTTGCAAGATGCGCACTTTTTCCGCGACACGGGCAGCCTGGATTTCCACACTGGCCCTGCCGGCCGTGTAACTGTTTTTGCCGATAAAGGTAATGGTTTTTCCGCTGTACTGGCGCGTCCAGATCCGGTTGGATGGGTTGGTGTAGAGGACATACACCTTTCCCGAGCCCCAGATGTCCGCCAGCGTCTGAAGAAATGCCCGGCCCCAGCGGTGCATGTTTTGCAATCCATGGATGAGCACCAGGTCATGTCCTGGTGCTTTCCTTTTTTCATCTTTGCCACTCATGGCTTTGCCTCCCCATCGATGCATGATGCATGTGATGCGTAAAGATCCTGAACTAATTAACGGATGATTAAAACTAAAACAATGATCAACGATTGAAAAAAGTTATCTACAATTATAAAATTTTGTTAGAGTCTGGAGCGAATTTGTTGAATCTTTATTGAATCTTCGCATTTATAGGGAGATATGTTGAAAACGATAACCTTGCGAAAATTGGCTGGAGGTGTCTTGTGTCCAATGCCGTTTGATCGTCATTTTCCGTTTTGGCCGTCCCGTTTGCCCAAGTCGCTGGATTATCCGCAGGTTCCGTTGTGGGATTTTCTTGAGACTTCGGCGCGGCGTTATCCGCACAAACCGGCCATCATTTATTACGGAAACAGGATTTCGTATCGGCAGTTGAAGCAGGAAGCGGAACAGGTAGCCGCCGGCCTGGCGGCCAAAGGCGTGAGAAAAGGGGACCGGGTGGCCCTGTACATGCAGAATGCGCCGCAGTTTATCATCGCCTTTTACGGCATTTTGCGGGCCAATGCCATGGTGGTGCCGCTCAATCCGATGCTTTTGGAAAATGAAATCGATTACATGCTGCGGGACAGCGGCGCCAAAGTAATCTTTGTCGGGCAGGATCTGGCCGGACGTGTCATGGCCATCAAGGATCGTATACGAGCGCTTGACGTGGTGACGGTGACGTATCGCGATTACCTGAACGAGGAGCCGGAGATTCCGGCGCCGGATTTTGTCCGGGCGCCGCAACGGACGGTTCCGGGGACGATGTCCTGGCGGGAGTTTCTGTCTTCTGCCGCCCAAGTGCCGGAACTGGAGGTGGGGTCTGAAGATTGGGCCGTGTTGCCTTATACCTCCGGTTCCACCGGGATGCCGAAAGGGTGCATCCATACGCATGCCTCTGTGATTGCCACGATCGTGGGTGCCGCATATTGGAACAACGTTGCGCCGAGCGCGGTGAGCCTGGCGGTCCTTCCTCTCTTTCATGTTACCGGTTTGCAGCATTGCATGAATACCCCGATTTTTGTCGGGGCGACGATTGTCCTCCTCAGCCGCTGGGATCGGGACGTGGCGGCCATGTGCATCGAGAAGTATGGTTGCACCCACTGGGTGAATATCAGCACGATGGTGGTGGATTTTCTGGCCAATCCGAAGTTGGATCAGTACGATTTGAGTTCCCTGAGGTCGGTCAGCGGCGGTGGCGCGCCGCTGCCGGAAGCCGTGGGAGAGCGCCTGTTTCAGAAGCTGGGGATCCGGTATATGGAAGGGTACGGGATGACGGAAACCATCTCGCAAACCCACAGCAATCCGCCGGACCGGCCCAAGTTGCAGTGCCTTGGCGTCCCCGCCCCCGACACCGATTGCAAGGTGCTGGAGCTGGGCACCGACCGGGAACTGGGTCCAGGCGAGGAAGGGGAGATCGTGGTCAGCGGGCCGCAGGTGATGAAGGGTTACTGGAACAAGCCGGAGGAGACGGAGAAGGCCTTCGTCACGATTGACGGGAAGCGGTTCCTGAGGACGGGGGATATCGGCCGTTATGATGAAGAAGGGTACTTCTTCATCGTCGACCGGGCCAAGCGGATGATCAACGCATCCGGGTTCAAGGTCTGGCCGACTGAGGTGGAAAGCGTCCTGTACAAACACCCTGCGGTGGCGGAGGCTTGCGTGGTGGCCACCCCTGATGAGCGGCGCGGGGAAAACGTCAAGGCGTTTGTGGTGTTACGGCCGGAATATGAAGGCAAGGTGACGGAGGAGGACATCATTCAGTGGAGCCGGGAGCAGATGGCGGCATACAAATATCCTCGCGTCGTGGAGTTTATCAAGGAGCTGCCGAAAAGCGGCAGCGGTAAGATCCTCTGGCGCGTGTTGCAGGATCGGGAATTTGGCCGCGAGGCGAAGTGAGGAGGTGACCTCCATGACCCCAAACGTGCGGACCGTGACGGGGGAGATTTCCCCTGAGCAGTTGGGTGTGACGCTGATGCATGAGCATTTTCTGTTCGGTTATCCGGGGTATGCGGGGGATGTGACGTTGGGGCCGTTCCGGCACGAGGAGGCCATGCAGGCCTGCCTGGCGGTGGCTGAGCGGCTGAAAAGCCATGGGGTGAAGACGGTGGTGGATGCCACGACCAATGAGGCGGGCAGAAACCCTGAATTCCTGAGAGAACTGTCCGAACGAAGCGGTTTGCAGATCGTCTGTTCCACCGGATATTACTATGAAGGCGAAGGGGCGCCCGCCTATTTCAAGTTTCGCCGGGCGTTCAGCGATATCCAGCAGGAAGTGTATGAAATGATGATGACAGAGATCACCGTGGGAATTGCCGGGACAGGGATCAAGGCAGGCGTGATCAAGCTGGCCTCCAGCAAAGGTCAAATCACCGATTACGAGCAGGTGTTTTTCCGGGCGGCGGCCCGGGTGCAGCGGGAGACGGGCGTGCCGATCATCACCCATACCCAGGAGGGAACGATGGGGCCTGAACAGGCGGAACTGCTGATTTCCGAAGGGGCCGACCCCGGCCGCATCATGATCGGGCACATGGATGGCAGCACCGACCTTTCCTATCACCTGCGGACCCTGAAAAAGGGGGTGTTGATCGCTTTTGACCGGATCGGTCTGCAGAAGGTGGTGGGGATGCCGATGGACGAGGAACGTCTGGCCTGCCTCTTCGGCCTGATCGGTGCAGGATACGACAATCGGCTGATGCTCTCGCACGACACGATTACCGTCTGGCTGGGGCGGCCCTATACACCCAATGAGGTGGCGAAAAAGCTTCTGGCCCACTGGACGCCGACGCATCTTTTTGAAAACATCCTGCCGGCGCTCCGGCGAGGGGGTGTGACAGAAGCATCCATTCAAAAGATGCTGGTGGAAAATCCGAAGCGTCTGTTTGGCGGAAATCAGTGATTGGCATGACAGTCTACAGGCTGTGGCCGGATCGGCATGATCCGGTTTTTTTATTTTGTTGACAGAAAAAACTCCCCCCGCAACCCCACTGCTTTAGCGGTGGGTAAGGGCGTTTAGCACTCCAAATTCCATCTTTCATCCATGTTCTCACTCCAGTACAATGTAGACAGAGAGAGTGAGAACGTGTATTCGGTTCGCAAGATGAAACTTCCTAAAACAGAACAATTGGACGCGCTTGCCATGGCCGCAGGGGAACTGTACAGCCGTGTAATGGTTTCGTTCTGGCGCACTGTTCGCAAAAAAGGAATCTGGCTAAAAGCGTCATCCATGATGCGTTGGCACAACTCGAGCCTGCTCCATGCCCACAGCGCGGACGCAGTGGTGCAGAGCTTCTACGCCGCCCTCAAGTCCTGGCGTAAACGACGGAAGGCAGATCCTCAAGCCAAACCTCCCTACCGTCGGCGGCGCTACTTTCGGGTCCAGTGGAAGTCGTCTGCCATCCGGGTCCGGAACGGAAATCTCATCCTTTCCAACG
>LZRT01000141.1 GCA_002159075.1 Bacillus thermozeamaize | reverse complement strand
TCGACTCCGCAAACTGTTCCTGCAGCCGCCCCATCAGTTCCGCCATCTTTTCCTCAAAGGGAACATCGTCCGTCTCGGATACTTCCGTTCCGACATAGATCCCCGGCGTCAGTTTGTAATCGTTCGCGCGGATTTCCTCGATGGTCGCCACATTGCAGAAACCTTCCACGGGCTCAAATTTCCCGTCCGCTTTCCGGAACGCCTGGTACACCGCCGCAATTTCCTCGATGTCTTCCGGCGTAAGCGCCTTTTGCCGGCGGCTGACCATGACGCCTTTTTTCCGGGCGTCGATGAACAGCACTTCATTTCTCCGCGGCCGGAATCCCTTCTGGCCATCCCGGTTCTTGCTCAGGAAAAAGAGGCAGCACGGAATGCCGGTGGTAAAGAACAACTTCTCCGGCAGTTGCACGACGCAGTCGATGTAGCCCTCATCCACCAACTTCTGGCGGACTTCCTTCTCGCCGGTTACGTTCGTCGTCATCGCCCCGTTGGCCATGACGAAACCGGCCGTGCCACCTTCCTTCAGGTGGTACAGGAAATGCTGCATCCACATGTAGTTGGCGTTGCTGTCGGTGACGGCCTTGTCATACTCCACGATAAGCCGCGGATCGTTTTTCTGGATCTTGTCCGCGCCCCACAACTTCATGTTGAAGGGGGGATTGGAGAGGACAAAGTCAAATTTCTGGTCTTTGAACTTGTCATCGAGCAAGGAATCGCCCAGGCGAATGTCCGCGTTGATGCCGTGGATGAGGACGTTCATTTTCCCCAGGCGGACGGTCGTGTCCACGCTTTCCTGTCCGTAGAACGAAAGGGCATGCTTGTTCTTGGCGTAGCGCTGGGACTGAATGAACATGCCGCCGGAGCCGCAGGCCGGGTCAAAGATCGTGCCCGATTCCGGCTCCAGCATGGCGACGAGCAGTTCGACGATGGATTTGGGCGTAAAAAACTGGCCGCCGCGGTTCCCCTCGCTGGAAGCAAAGTTGCCGATGAAGTATTCGAACACGCGCCCCAGCACGTCCACCGCATCATCGCTGTAGGCGCTGAACACGTCGCGGGAAAAGATCTCGATCAGCGCTGCCAGGTTTTCGTTGGGCAGATTGGTCGTCCGGTAAATGCGCGGCAGTACCCCGGCCAGTTCCGGGTTCTCATCCTCGATCAGTTTCATGGCGTTGTCGAGGATTTCCTTGATGTTGGGCTGCTTGGCGTTCTTGACAATGTAGGACCAGCGCGCCTGCTCGGGGACCACGTATACGCGCTCGGCGATGTATGAATCCCGGTCTTCCAGAATCAAATTGGCGTCCTCGGGATTTTCAAAGTAATACGGGCTTCCCGGATCACGCACCATCTGCTCCAATTCATTGCGACGCTTATCATAGCGAATGGACAGGTAGCGCAGGAAAATCAGCGGGAGAACGATATGTTTGTAGTCCGCCGGCGCAACCGTCGCCCGCATCCGATTGGCGGCTTCGAACAGTTCTTTTTCGAATGTGATGTCTGCTTGCGCTGATGCCATGCGGTTTGTTCCTCCTGATTGGATCTCACATGCCATTATAAAGCGTTGATCGTGACATCTGTACGTCATGAAACATATGTTTGGGTTAGGTACAAGGCACTATATACCCGTATTTACTTCTACGAAATGCGACATCATTCCTGCCAGGATCGCTCCATTTCAAAAACCCTTACGAACTTTAGCAAAACAAAAAAAGTGCGAAAACCCGCACTCAAAACCTCATTCGTCCGAATGCTCTTTGCACTTGATCCTTCTCTCCAACGATCTCAACAAACTTTCCCATTCGACTGCATCGCGTTCCTCATCGCTGGATAGTTCCCGTTTTGCGCCCAGCGTCTTCTCAAAAGGCCCGCCATATTTTTCTTCAAAGTAACGGATCTCATCTTTTAATATCTGAATTTCCTCTTCCAGGGTGATCGGTTTGTCCCGCCCCAAACGCTTCTGTTCTTGGTGGTACAGTTCCTCGATTTCGGCAATGGTCAACGTTTCTCCGTACGGCGACACACACTTGGTATCCGGCCTGAATACCGGCTCTTCAAGGGTAACCCCGGGAAAACGGCCCAGCGAAATCCAATACAATATCAAAGGTTCACTGGCCCCCATCAATCTGCTGACTTCCGACAAGGTATAGATCTTGCTCATCCGAATCACCTCAACACCATTATACCGGTTTCTTCCGACTTGTGAAGTAATTCACAAAGTAACGATATTCAACTTAAATTCCGTTATTCAATTAAACCAAACAGGAACTGCACAGAAATCCAAATCCCGAATCCCTTGTGGGACGCGGCCATACAGTCATACAGAAAACTTTGTGTGTTCCCTTTTGCTGTAACCCAATGCTTCTTCTGCTGCTCCTGTCTGGTCGCCGGATTTAGAATTTGCCAGTTCCAAATGTGGAAAGTTTTTTGTATTCCTGTATGAACTCCGCAATCCCTTGCAGGATAAGGGATTTCTCATTCAGAAAACAAATTCACATTCATGAATCTGGCCCCCGCCCCGGCCCTTGCCTTCCGCAGAAGCAGGAGGAGCGACAGCGACGAAAAAAGAAGAAGCGCCCAGCATGGGGGCGCTCTTTATTCCTTGGGGGAGAAAGTGATGCCGTTCCAAAGTTCCGGTCCCATGTACTTTCGGACGATTCTGAGCCCCGAAATCTCCTCCAGCAAACGCTGGTTAAACTTCTTTTTGGTCGTCGGTTTCATGCCGTTTTCCTGGCACCATTCCGTGTATCGGAGAAACAATTCTTTCCTGGGATACGTAAGGCTCGGGCCGACCTCGCAGCATTCGGCAAGAAACCCGGAAATATTGTCGGCCTCTTGCTGATACTTCTTGTGCGCTTCCTGCAAGGACGGCCCCATGGTAAAGCCGTTTTTCTGCTCAAGCCGGCGCAAACCGTGCAGAGCACGGTTGAGGAGCC
>LZRT01000140.1 GCA_002159075.1 Bacillus thermozeamaize | reverse complement strand
AGCGGTTAAGGAAGGAAGGGCGCACGGTGGATGCCTTGGCACTAGGAGCCGAAGAAGGACGCGGCAAACGGCGAAACGCCTCGGGGAGCCGTAAGCAGGCGTAGATCCGGGGATTTCCGAATGGGGGAACCCACCGTCCGTAATGGGGCGGTATCCATGTCTGAATCCATAGGGCATGGAGGGCAACCCGGGGAACTGAAACATCTTAGTACCCGGAGGAGAAGAAAGCAACAGCGATTCCCTGAGTAGCGGCGAGCGAAAGGGGAACAGCCCAAACCAAAGGGCTTTGCCTTTTGGGGTTGTAGGACACTCCAGATGGAGTTACAAAAGAGCGGGGTAGGCGAAGCGGCCTGGAACGGCCCGTCGGAGAAGGTAAGAACCCTGTAGCCGAAACCCCGTTCTCTCCGGAGTGGATCCTGAGTACGGCGGGACACGAGGAATCCCGTCGGAAGCGGGGAGGACCATCTCCCAAGGCTAAATACTCCCTAGTGACCGATAGTGAACCAGTACCGTGAGGGAAAGGTGAAAAGCACCCCGGGAGGGGAGTGAAAGAGAACCTGAAACCGTGTGCCTACAAGTAGTCAGAGTCCGATGCACGGCAACGTGCCGGATGATGGCGTGCCTTTTGTAGAATGAACCGGCGAGTTGCGATGGCGTGCGAGGTTAAGGGGAAGACCCGGAGCCGCAGCGAAAGCGAGTCTGAAGAGGGCGCAGAGTACGTCGTCGCAGACCCGAAACCAGGTGATCTACCCGTGTCCAGGGTGAAGGCAGGGTAACACCTGCTGGAGGCCCGAACCCACGTACGTTGAAAAGTGCGGGGATGAGGTGCGGGTAGGGGTGAAATGCCAATCGAACCTGGAGATAGCTGGTTCTCTCCGAAATAGCTTTAGGGCTAGCCTCAAGCGGGAGAGTCTTGGAGGTAGAGCACTGTTTGGATGAGGGGCCCGCCAAGGGTTACCGAGTTCAGATAAACTCCGAATGCCAAGACTTGCGCTTGGGAGTCAGACTGCGAGTGATAAGATCCGCAGTCGAGAGGGGAACAGCCCAGACCGCCAGTTAAGGTCCCAAAGTATACGTTAAGTGGGAAAGGATGTGGAGCTGCCGAGACAACCAGGATGTTGGCTTAGAAGCAGCCATCATTCAAAGAGTGCGTAATAGCTCACTGGTCGAGTGGCTCTGCGCCGAAAATGTACCGGGGCTGAAACGTATCACCGAAACTGCGGATGGGCACGGAAGTGTCCATGGTAGGAGAGCGTTCTAAACGCGGGGAAGCAAGACCGGGAGGACTTGTGGAGCGTTTAGAAGTGAGAATGCCGGTATGAGTAGCGAAAGAAGGGTGAGAATCCCTTCCACCGAAAGCCTAAGGTTTCCTGAGGAAGGCTCGTCCGCTCAGGGTTAGTCGGGGCCTAAGCCGAGGCCGAAAGGCGTAGGCGAAGGGGAACAGGTGGATATTCCTGTACCACCCAGGATCCGGTATGAGCGAAGGGGGGACGCAGGAGGATAGGGCAAGCGCGCGGCTGGAAGAGCGCGTCCAAGCAGCGAGGGTGGCGGATAGGCAAATCCGTCCGCCTTAAAACCTGAGCTGTGATGGGGAGGGAATGGAAGTACCGAAGTGCCCGATTTCACACTGCCGAGAAAAGCCTCTAGCCAGGATCCGGGTGCCCGTACCGGAAACCGACACAGGTAGGCGAGGAGAGAATCCTAAGGTGAGCGAGAGAACCCTCGTTAAGGAACTCGGCAAAATGACCCCGTAACTTCGGGAGAAGGGGTGCTCTTTCGGGTGAAGAGCCTGAAGGAGCCGCAGAGGATAGGCCCAGGCGACTGTTTAACAAAAACACAGGTCTCTGCGAAGCCGAAAGGCGAAGTATAGGGGCTGACGCCTGCCCGGTGCTGGAAGGTTAAGGGGAGGGCTTAGCGGCGACGCGAAGGTCCGAACCGAAGCCCCAGTAAACGGCGGCCGTAACTATAACGGTCCTAAGGTAGCGAAATTCCTTGTCGGGTAAGTTCCGACCCGCACGAAAGGCGTAACGATCTGGGCGCTGTCTCAACGAGGGACTCGGTGAAATTATAGTACCTGTGAAGATGCAGGTTACCCGCGACAGGACGGAAAGACCCCGTGGAGCTTTACTGTAGCCTGATATGGGACTTTGGTATCGCTTGTACAGGATAGGCAGGAGCCTGGGAAGCGTGGGCGCCAGCCTACGTGGAGGCGCAAGTGGGATACTGCCCTGGCGGTATTGAAGTTCTAACCCGCGCCCCTGATCGGGGTGGGGGACAGTGTCAGGCGGGCAGTTTGACTGGGGCGGTCGCCTCCTAAAGGGTAACGGAGGCGCCCAAAGGTTCCCTCAGCGCGGTTGGAAATCGCGCGGAGAGTGCAAAGGCAGAAGGGAGCTTGACTGCGAGACCGACAAGTCGAGCAGGGACGAAAGTCGGGCTTAGTGATCCGGTGGTACCGGATGGAAGGGCCATCGCTCAACGGATAAAAGCTACCCCGGGGATAACAGGCTGATCTCCCCCAAGAGTCCACATCGACGGGGAGGTTTGGCACCTCGATGTCGGCTCGTCGCATCCTGGGGCTGAAGTCGGTCCCAAGGGTTGGGCTGTTCGCCCATTAAAGCGGCACGCGAGCTGGGTTCAGAACGTCGTGAGACAGTTCGGTCCCTATCCGTCGCGGGCGCAGGAAATCTGAGAGGGGCTGTCCTTAGTACGAGAGGACCGGGATGGACGCACCGCTGGTGTACCAGTTGTCCCGCCAGGGGCACCGCTGGGTAGCCAAGTGCGGAAGGGATAAGCGCTGAAAGCATCTAAGCGCGAAGCCCGCCTCAAGATGAGATTTCCCATCCTTTCGGGGCGACCCGAAAGGAGTAAGATCCCTTGAAGAAGACGAGGTAGATAGGTCCGGGGTGGAAGCACGGCGACGTGTGGAGCTGACGGATCCTAATCGATCGAGGACTTAACCGCAA
>LZRT01000139.1 GCA_002159075.1 Bacillus thermozeamaize | reverse complement strand
ACTTCAGCCCCAGGATGCGATGAGCCGACATCGAGGTGCCAAACCTCCCCGTCGATGTGGACTCTTGGGGGAGATAAGCCTGTTATCCCCAGGGTAGCTTTTATCCGTTGAGCGATGGCCCTTCCATCCGGCACCACCGGATCACTAAGCCCGACTTTCGTCCCTGCTCGACCTGTCCGTCTCGCAGTCAAGCTCCCTTATGCCTTTGCACTCTCCGAATGATTTCCAACCATTCTGAGGGAACCTTGGGGCGCCTCCGTTACCCTTTGGGAGGCGACCGCCCCAGTCAAACTGCCCGCCTGACACGGTCCCCGCGCCGGTTCACGGCGCCGGGTTAGAACTCAGGCACGGTCAGGGTGGTATCCCAACGGCGCCTCCACCGATGCTGGCGCACCGGCTTCCATGGCTCCCACCTATCCTGTACAAACCGTACCCAAGTCCAATATCAAGCTGCAGTAAAGCTCCATGGGGTCTTTCCGTCTAGTCGCGGGTAACCTGCATCTTCACAGGTACTAAAATTTCACCGGATCTCTCGTTGAGACAGCGCCCAAGTCGTTACGCCATTCGTGCGGGTCGGAATTTACCCGACAAGGAATTTCGCTACCTTAGGACCGTTATAGTTACGGCCGCCGTTTACTGGGGCTTCGGTTCAAAGCTTCGCGCCCGAAGACGCTAACCTTTCCCCTTAACCTTCCAGCACCGGGCAGGCGTCAGCCCGTATACGTCGCCTTGCGGCTTCGCACAGACCTGTGTTTTTGCTAAACAGTCGCTTGGGCCTGGTCACTGCGGCCCCCTCGGGCTCTTCACCCTACCGGGGCACCCCTTCTCCCGAAGTTACGGGGTCATTTTGCCGAGTTCCTTAACGAGAGTTCTTCCGCGCGCCTCGGCATCCTCTGCCTGCCTGCCTGTGTCGGTTTGCGGTACGGGCACCCCGCGGCTGGCTAGAGGCTTTTCTCGGCAGTGTGAGCCCAGGACCTTCGGGTACTTCAATTTCCCCTCCCCGTCACGGCTCAGAGTTATCGGTGCACGGATTTGCCTGCGCACCCCCCTCGCCGCTTGGACAGGCTCTTCCAGCCGCCTGCGTCCCTGCCCTCCTGCGTCACCCCGTCGCTCGTAACGCCGCAAAGGTGGTACAGGAATTTCAACCTGTTGTCCTTCGACTACGCCTTTCGGCCTCGCCTTAGGTCCCGACTTACCCTGAGCGGACGAACCTTCCTCAGGAACCCTTAGGCTTTCGGCGGAGGGGATTCTCACCCCTCTTTTCGTTACTCATACCGGCATTCTCACTTCCAAACGCTCCAGCTGCCCTTCCGGTCAACCTTCAACGCCTTTGGAACGCTCCCCTACCACTGCGCCCCGCGGCGCAATCCACAGCTTCGGTGGCGTGTTTGAGCCCCGTGACATTTTCGGCGCAGAGTCACTCGACCAGTGAGCTATTACGCACTCTTTAAATGATGGCTGCTTCTAAGCCAACATCCTGGTTGTCTGGGCAACTCCACATCCTTTCCCACTTAACACGCACTTGGGGACCTTAGCTGATGGTCTGGGCTGTTCCCCTCTCGACCACGGATCTTAGCACTCATGGTCTGACTCCCGGACACATGAACGTGGCATTCAGAGTTTGACTGAGCTTGGTAACCCTTGCGGGCCCCGCACCCAATCAGTGCTTTACCTCCACTTCAAGTCTGCCCGAGGCTAGCCCTAAAGCTATTTCGGGGAGAACCAGCTATCTCCGGGTTCGATTGGCATTTCACCCCTACCCCCATCTCATCCCCCGGCTTTTCAACGCCAGTGGGTTCGGGCCTCCAGTCCGCGTTACCGAACCTTCACCCTGGACAGGGGTAGATCACCCGGTTTCGGGTCTGCGCCTGCATACTCACGCCCTCTTCAGACTCGCTTTCGCTGCGGCTCCGGCCTTCAAGCCTTAACCTCGCATGCAAACGCAACTCGCCGGTTCATTCTGCAAAAGGCACGCCATCACCCGTTGACGGGCTCTGACTTCTTGCAGGCACACGGTTTCAGGTTCTCTTTCACTCCGCTCCCGCGGTGCTTTTCACCTTTCCCTCACGGTACTGGTTCACTATCGGTCGCCAGGGAGTATTTAGCCTTGGCAGATGGTCCTGCCTGCTTCACGCGGGGTTCCCCGTGCCCCGCGCTACTCGGGATCCGTTCCGGAGGGGACACGTTTTCGGCTACAGGGCTGTTACCTCCTATGGCGAGCCTTTCCAGACTTCTTCGCCTAACGTGTCCCTTTGTCACTCCGTGTGGAACGTCCCGCAACCCCGCCGGGTTTCCCCGACGGTTTGGGCTCCTCCGCGTTCGCTCGCCGCTACTTGCGGAATCACTGTTGTTTTCTTCTCCTCCAGGTACTTAGATGTTTCAGTTCCCTGGGTGTGCCTCCGCTGCAGCTATGGATTCACTGCAGGGTGACCGGGCATGACCCCGGCCGGGTTCCCCCATTCGGACATCCCCGGATCAATGCCTGCTTACGGCTCCCCGAGGCGTATCGCCGTTCGCCGCGTCCTTCATCGGCTCCTGGCGCCCAGGCATCCACCGTGCGCCCTCTGTAGCTTAACCTTCCTTCAGCCACAGACCGGCCTTCCAGCTTCGGATGCTTCTTGCGCTCCTCGTTTCGCTATCCGGTTTTCAAGGTGCAAGCTGAAGGCCTTGCGCCTTCAAAACCGCAAACAAGCCAGCCAGGTCCGCGCCGCTTTCCATCCCCTCTCGCCGAGAGGACGTCGACTCCGTAGAAAGGAGGTGATCCAGCCGCACCTTCCGATACGGCTACCTTGTTACGACTTCACCCCAATCATCTGCCCCACCTTCGGCGGCTGGCTCCCTGGACGGGTTGCCTCACCGACTTCGGGTGTTGCAAACTCTCGTGGTGTGACGGGCGGTGTGTACAAGACCCGGGAACGTATTCACCGCGGCATGCTGATCCGCGATTACTAGCAATTCCGACTTCATGCAGGCGAGTTGCAGCCTGC
>LZRT01000138.1 GCA_002159075.1 Bacillus thermozeamaize | reverse complement strand
AGGCACCAAGATACAACGACCTCGCTTCGCCAGCCGCAAGAGTATTATACGGTGGGCAGACGACCATTTTCATCCTCTGATGGTGCCGCGTCAGCGGCATGGAGGTCTATAAAGAAAAGGGAAATCTTTGAAAAAAAGGAGACTGGATGACGGAATGAAACGGGCACAACCGGCGAATTCGTCGGCGCGCGGTCCGGTTTTCCACGCCGTTGCGCTTTTTCTGATTGCGCTCTGTTTCTTTCTGGTGCTGCATCCCCCGGCCGTCCGGGCCGCCGCCTGGGTTCAGGTGTCGGTTGGTGAAGGTGAGCTTCCTCAGGGTATCGCCTACGGAAACGGGGACTTCGTTGCTGTAGGGATCGATTCTGCAAGTAATAAAGGCATGGTATGGATCTCTCAAGATGGGGACAACTGGGTACAAGTGCACGGGGCCGCCTTCGATCTTGAATCTGTTGTTTTTGGAAACAATCGTTTCGTTGCGGTAGGAAAATACGGAAAAATCTTCACCTCGGACACAGGGGAAATTTGGACAGACAGGTATTCCGGGGTTAATGTTGTTTTGCGCGACGTCGCCTATGGCAACGAAAAGTTTGTCGCGGTGGGAGATGATGAGACGGTTTTGATATGGGATAACTGAGAAGTTTGGAAGAAAGTGTATTCCGGTACGAATTCGCCTCTCAGAGGCGTTGCTTTTGGCGCCGGGACGTTTGTCGCCGCAGGCAATGGCGTGATCCGGACCTCGTCCGACGGGGTGAAATGGACGAAGATTGACTTGTTTGGCGTCGCCTTGAACGCCGTCGCTTACGGCGGCGGCAGGTTCGTCGCCGTGGGGGATAAAGGCCGGATTTGGATACAGGAAGGGTCCAGTTGGGTTTCACGTTCAGGCCCGTGGGATGTGAATTTAAAAGGAGTGGCCTACGGAAACGGACACTTTGTCGCGGTGGGAGACAACGGCGCGATCCTGATCTCGCCTGACGGTGAAAATTGGACGGTACAGAGACGGGGGATGGAAGATTTCAGGGATGTCGTCTATGGCGGTGGAAAATTTGTCATCGCAGGCTCCGCAGGAACCGACGGTATCATCCTCTACGCCAGTACCAACGATAAACTGGGGAACCTGACCGTCAGTCCGGGGACGCTTATGCCCTCGTTTGACGCCGATACGATGGCCTATTCCGTGTATGTGGCCCGCGGCACCGACACGATTGACATCACGGCCGAACCGGACGATGATGTTAACGCGATTCTGACTATCAACGGCACGCAAGCGACAAGCGGAAGCCCGTTTGCCGTCGACCTGACCCCGGGTGTGAATCCCATCGAAATTGTCGTCGAATCCCAGGCCGGCACGACCAGGACCTATACCTTGACGGTATACTCCGTGGAACCCGACGGAAACGGCGCCCTGATTTCGTCCGTGACAAGCGTGCCCGCCGGGTCTGACACAACTTTGGCTTTTGAATTCGCGGGGACCCTGGACGGCGGAACGGTGGAGATCGTCGTTCCCGGGGGATGGAGTCCGCCAAGCGTGACGCCGGAAGATCCCGGCTATACCACACAGCCGGCAGGGGGACCGTGAGCGTAGACGGACAGACCATCACCGTGTCCGGGGTGACGCTGTCCGAAGGCGAGACGCTGACCATCACCTATGGCGACAGAAGCGGCGGCGGGCCGGGAGCCAAGGCGCCGACGACGCCCGGCGTCCAGGTCTGGCAGGCTCGGTCGGCGGGCCACTTTACCGGAACGCCGCAGAACCTGGCCGTATCGGACGAGTTCCACCATGCGGCGGCTCCGTCGTATCATATTATTCCAGTCTTAAAAATTTCCTCCGCAATTTGCGCATGATCTGGGACCGCCTGGGCGTGCTGACGGACGAAGGTGTGCATTTTGTCTAATATAATTGTTGAATTATTCATCGAGCAAATGAATTTAGATTATGATGATTCAAGATCCGATATTATTCGTATAAGGAATTATAAGGCGATAAATGTGTTATTTGTCGAGGAAAGATATGTAGAGCTACAAAACAAAATAATGGATGTAAAAAATGATGGAGTTAGATTTATTTGTGAGATTGTGGGAATTAATGTTGTTCCCGAATCCGTGATCATCAACTGATGAAAATGCGAGAAAAAGCAGGCAAATACACCCCCGAAGGCGAATGACATAAACAAGATAACATTCACCTGCGGGGTGTCATATGAAAATCAAGTTCGTCCGCTCCAAGAAGCTTATCCTTTCCACTCATGCCGGTCTTGCAACCGTAGGGGCATTGCTTGCACATACCAGATTAACCAAACGTTTAAACCATACACGCCTTTCGGAGATGGAGAACCCCTATCATTCTCATGCCGACGTGATGAAAAGTTACATCGGGCTTCTCTGCCAAGGCAAGAGTGATTTCGACCATATTGAGCTGTTTCGGAACGACGATGTATTTCCGATCTGTTTGCAACTGCAAAAAGTGCCCTCCAGTCCGACGCTTCGGCAACGCCTGGATCGTGCTGCGACAGAAGCGGCGGGATGGAACGAGATTCTTCTGGAGGAATCGGCCGATCTGATTCGCCGCGTCCAGGCGCCGCTTACCGGTGTTCAGGCCGGTTCGGTCGTCTTTGTACCGCTGGACATCGACGTTTCTCCCTTTGACAATTCCGGCACCCGAAAAGAAGGCGTCTGCCGCACCTACAAAGGTTTCGACGGCTACGCGCCCATATTTGCTTACCTGGGCCAGGAGGGTTACGGCGTCAACGTCGAACTGCGGGAAGGCAGCACGCATGTCCAGAACGGAACGGCTGCTTTTTTGACCCGGAGCATCGCGTATGCGCGGCGCGTGACGGATCTGCCGATTCTCGTCCGCATGGACGCGGGAAACGACAGCATCGACAATTTGCGCGTATGTCACCGTGAACAAGTGGACTACATCATTAAAGCCAACCTCCGC
This sequence comes from Bacillus thermozeamaize, assembly GCA_002159075.1. NCBI lineage: Bacteria > Bacillati > Bacillota > Bacilli > Caryophanales > Bacillaceae > Bacillus > Bacillus thermozeamaize. Next base: position 62 of record LZRT01000138.1, on the reverse strand, counting down.
AAGGAACCGAAAGAGCTGTGGCTGCGCATCGCCGAATCCTCGGGCATTTGCTGCCAGCAGCG
>LZRT01000137.1 GCA_002159075.1 Bacillus thermozeamaize | reverse complement strand
GTGCATGGCGGTTCTGGCACCGCCGGGTACATGGAGAAATCCGACCCGTGGATCGGAGATCGCCTGCAGCACCTGGGTCGCCTGTTTTTGCGGGGTTTGGTCGAGCACGATGACATGATAGTTGCTGTAGTACTGTTCCAGTTGGTTTTCGTACGACTCCACTGTCCGGGCGGTTCCTTCCGCCACGGGAAACAACACGGTCATTTCCGGCGGGATTCCTCTTCGCATCCGCGCCTGTTGCTTAACGAGTTGAAACATGTAGCGCCATCGCCGGTGCTGGTCTTTGGAACTTTTCATCTGGGCGGAGATGCTCATCGGTGAATTGACGCGATATTCCATCAGCACGAAAGGGATGTAGCGAACCTCGCAGTGCTCAGTGAGCCGCAGAAAATAGTCGTAATCCTCCACCGGTTCCTGCCCGTACCCGCCGATCAACCGGGCATACGCCGCTTTGTACATAAACGAAACGCCGATAAAGTGAAAATCGAGCAGCTCCTCTTTCCGCCGTTGCTGATACTTGCGCCTGGCATCCAGAAACGCCTCGTCGCGAAGCGGCTTGCCAGATTCGTCAATTTCCTGGAAACAACTGTAGACGACGCCGACTTCGGGCGGCGCCGCTCGAAGATAGGTCCGGAGCGTGAGTAGAAAATCGGGGGAGTAGATGTTGTCGCTCGATATCCAGGTCAGGTATTCGATACCAGGGAGGGAGAATAATTCCTGAAACCCGCGGTTGAGTGCTTTGGCCACACCCTGGTTTTCCGGCAGAATCACCACGCGGACACGAGGGTCATCCTGTACGGTTTCACGGATGATGGGCAACACGTCGAAAGGAGCGCCGTCGACCACAATGACCAGCGTAAAGTGACGATACCGCTGCGCAAGGATGGATTGCAGCGCCTCACGAAGATACGATGGTTTTTGTTTGTACACGGGCATGACAACGCCTACATCGGACATGGAAATACCTCCTTTCGATGTTTGCGCCTCCTCTACTGGTAGGGTATTCACCAAATGCGGAAGGGGGCATGGGGATGTACACAATCTGCCGGATGGACAGGCCAGCACGTTGTGTGCGAGCCGGTTCTCGTACCGGTAGCTCATCAGGCAGTAGGCGGGCAAAACAGGGATACCATCACGTATGGAAACCGGTTTTTGACCTCAATCAGCGCCTGGATCAAGGTGTCTTGGTCCCGATGCCAGGAGAATCCTCCCTCCGGCTTCCGCAGGATGGCGGCGATGTGCGGCGGGCCTTCTGGTCTGCGGATCCCGAGATTGCGGTAGGAGGGACTGACGCCGACCGGCACGATGTGGCCCCGGATACCATGATTGAGCTGGATGATTTTCTGCTGCCAGGTGGACAAGACCAGCAGGTTTGGGGTTGCATGGTACGAAGGGAAGGAGAGAGGGGAATGGGGCAGGAACGTCGGTTCGTAACAGAGGCTGAGCCGCACGTGCACGCCTTTTCCCTGCTGGCTGGCCAGTTGGGCAGCCGGGACGGTGGTATAAAAGTTGGATACGATCACGTCGCTTTTGGGAAAATCGGCCGGCGTAATGGAAGCACCGCTGCTTCGGATCACTCGCGCACGTAGCGGGTATTGGATCGGTTCTCCCGGGGGCATCAGTACAGTCACACCGTGCCCCCGCTGGGCCAGACCGTTGACCAGTTCCGCAAGCATCCGCTGCGCCCCGCCGATACTCAAGTTCAAAATAGGAAAGGTGTACTTCACTGGGTATCACTCTCCTTTTCCAGAGTTACAAGCCAGGGGATGAAAGATACGGGATGAAGGATACAAAACCCCTTTGGAACGTCCAAAGGGGCTTTGTGCTGAACGCGGTTAGATTTCTGGAGGTGGCGGCAGAGCGGCCTCTGTGTTTTGCAGGGCCGTCCCAGTGAAGGAGACGGGTCCGGTGACGGTGGCGCCGTTCAATACACCGTTTGTCACCTCGGCAAACAGGGAGTAAAAGTGGAATCCGGCCGGAAGATCGATGTCCAACAGTTGGAAGGTGGTGACTACTTGCTCGTTGAGGGCTAGGGTTGAGACGCGAGCCGTGCCGATCCCAACGTTGTCCCGCATGACGGTGAACAGCACTTCCGGAGTGGCGAGCACCGATTCCCAGCCGATCGTGGCGACGACCATCACATCCGTCGTTGCCGTCGTGGTAAAGCCGAACTCGGCCAGTTTAATCTGGTCCGGCGACTGCGGAATGGGCCGGTTGATTCCGTCATCGAAGTTGGTCGGGAAGCTGCGGCCAAATGCATTGACTTGAAGAGCCATATGGTTTCCCTCCTTTCTTTTTTGAGCTACTGATATGTTATGACCTGCTCGTACCTTGCTCTCTCACCAATCTCCCATTTTTATAAAAACAGGTAGAAAACCACCTTGTCTTGCGCCTTGCCGGCGCTTTGCTTAATTATGCCGGCCTTTTCCTCTGGATAGGAAGACGCCCTGACGCTTTGTCTCCTTCCCGAATACATTGGTACCATTCACTACGGAAGGAAGTGGGATGGATGTCCCTATCTGGAAAAAAGGTGTTGGTGACGGGTGCCGCTGGTTTTATCGGCAGCCATCTGACCCAGCAGCTCCTCCTTACAGGAGCGAAGGTCCGCGCCTTTATCCGCTACAACTCGCTCGATTCCCACGGGTTCCTTGACCAGCTCCCGGCAGACCAGCGAGCCGAAATTGAGGTGGTCAAGGGCGATTTGCGCGATCCCCATGCGGTGTACCAAGCAGTCAAGGGTACGGATGCCGTGTTTCACCTGGGCGCTCTGATCGCGATCCCTTATTCCTACCAAAATCCGTCGGATGTCGTGCAGACCAACGTGCTGGGTACCCTCCACGTGCTCCAGGCAGTGCGGGATCTGGGAATCCCCCGCATGGTGCACACGTCTACCAGCGAGGTGTACGGTACGGCACGTTACGTACCGATTGACGAATCACATCCGCTCCAGGGACAGTCCCCGTACTCGGCCAGCAAAATCGCTGCCGACAAGATCGTGGAGAGTTTCCATTGTTCATACAACACGCCGGTCGTGACGGTTCGTCCGTTTAACGCATACGGCCCGCGTCAGTC
>LZRT01000136.1 GCA_002159075.1 Bacillus thermozeamaize | reverse complement strand
ACCAGGCTCTGCACCGCTCGGAAATCGTACTGGGAAACTTGTCTGCGACGCGTGACTTTACCTTTGTGGAAGACACCGCGCGGGCGTTTCTGTGTGCAGCGGAAGCAGATGAAGCAGTCGGTGGCGTGTTCAACGCCGGTTCCGGCTTTGAAATTGCGGTGCACGATCTGGTCCGCATCATCCTGCAGCAGGTCGGCCGCGATCTGCCGGTGCTGGTGGACAAAGAGCGAATCCGTCCGGAGAAAAGCGAAGTGGAGCGGCTCATTTCCGACAGCAGCAAGGCGGCAGCGGTCTTGGGGTGGAGGCCGTCCGTTTCCCTGGAGGAAGGCGTGCAGCGGACGATTGACTGGATGGCGCGCCACAAGCACTTGTACCGATGGAGTCATTACGTCGTGTGAGAGGAGGGGAAGACAACCGTGGATGCTGTCATCATGACCGGGGGCAAAGGATTGCGCATGGCACCATATACCAAGGTGCTGCCCAAGGGACTTTTGCCTGTAGGAGAGCAGCCGATTCTGGAAATCATTGTAAAACAGCTCCGGTACCACGGTTTCACGAACATCACAATGGCGTGCGGCTATCGGTCTTCCTTGATCCAGACCTATTTTGGAAACGGCAGCGCGTGGAACGTCTCGATCACCTATCAAGTGGAAACGGAGTCCCGCGGGACGGCAGGACCACTCAAGACCCTGACACACTTGTCCGAACCGTTTTTGCTGATCAACTGCGATGTGCTGACCACCTTGTCGTTTCGTGAACTTTGGGAGTTCCATACTTCCGGTCGCAGCCTGATGACCATTGCTTCGCAGCAAAAACAAATCCCAATTGAACTGGGCGTGTTGGAGACGGAGGGAGACCGCGTCATCCGGTTCATCGAAAAACCGGTGCGCAATGCCCGTGTCAGCATGGGGATTTACATGATGGATCCGGACATCCTTGCCTACATCCCGGAAAAACAGTTTTTTGACATCCCCGATCTGATCCAAGTCCTTTTGGAAGATGGAAAAGAGGTTCGACACTATGAAAACGACGAATTCTGGATCGACATCGGCCGGCCGGCAGATTTTGCGCGAGCCAATGAAGTGTATCCCAAGTGGAAACACCTCTTGCTCCCGGTGGAAGCGGAATGAAAAAGTGCTGTCAGGTTCTAATCACTGGAGTTAACGGCTTTGTCGGCCGGCACATGGCAGCGTACCTGCTGTCCCGGGGCATGACAGTGCTGGGAATCGGCCGAAGTCCTTCTACTCTTGTCTGTCATCCGCAGTTTCGTTACAACCCGTGTGATCTCAGGAATAGGGTGCAGGTTCACGAATGGATGGAGCAAAACGCAGTGGATTACGTCATCCACCTGGCTGCAGAGTCCAATGTGCAGCGTTGGCAGGACGATCCGGTCAGTCTCCTGACAACCAACTGCATGGGGACGCTGCATCTCTTGGAAGCGATCCGGCTCAAGCAACGAGAGCGGGTGAAAGGCATCCTGGTGGTCGGCTCTTCGCATGAATATGGCATGGGTGCCGGCGGTGATTTGAGCGAGGAAACGCCGCTGGCGCCGAACAGTCCCTACGGTTGGAGCAAGTTGATGACGACCTCTGTCGCGAAAATGTACGCGGAACTGTACGGGCTGCCCATCGTGATTGCCCGCACGTTCAATGTCATCGGTCCGGGCGCCTCGGCGGGCGTATGTGCCACGTTGGCCCGCCAGGTGGCGGAAATCGAGCGCGGGGCGCGTCCGCCCCGGCTGGTGGTGGGCAATCAGGCCATCGAACGTGATTTTGTCGATGTTCGCGATGTTGTGGCCGCATATTGGTCGCTGTTGACAGCCGCACGGATCCGGCCAGGCGAGGTGTACAACGTGGCAAGCGGAACCTCCCGGCGGATTGGATCGATGGTGGAGATTTTTCGCAGGCACGCGCTGCGTCCGTTTGAAGTGGTGACGGATGAGGCGCTTCTGCGCCACGATGAACCGCTGACGGTAAGGGGAGAAAACCGCAAGCTGCGCGAAGCGACGGCGTGGCAACCGCAGTGGTCGTTTGAACATTCGGTGCTCGACGTCCTGGCGCATGTCCGCCGGGCCATCCAAGACACGACCAGACCGTCTAAGGAACGAAAGGAGGTTCGTAGACGTGAAAGTGATGACGATTCTTGGAACGCGCCCGGAATTGATCCGATTAAGCCGGGTCATTCCCCAGCTTGACCTCCTCGCCTCCAAGCACGTCCTGGTCCATACCGGCCAGAATTACGACCGCTTGCTAAGTGACGTCTTTTTTGAGGAATTGGGCATTCGCGAACCCGACCATCAAATTCAGCTTGACGGCCATTCATTCGGGAGCCAGGTGGGCACCATGTTCCCAGAAGTGGAACAGCTGCTGCTCGCAGAACGCCCCGACCGCATCCTGGTGCTCGGCGACACCAACAGCGCGCTCTGTGCCGTGCTGGCCGAACGCTTGGGAATTCCGGTGTACCATATGGAAGCGGGAAACCGCTGCTACGATATGACGGTGCCGGAAGAAGTCAACCGCAAGATCATCGATGCCGTCTCCTCCTACAACCTGCCGTATACACCCGTCGCGCGGGAAAATCTCCTGCGGGAAGGCATCGAGCCGCAGCGCGTCTGGGTGAGCGGCAATCCCATCTACGAAGTATTGGAGCACTACCGGGAACGGATCGAACGAAGCGACATCGTGGAACGACTCGGTCTCGCCGCAAACCAGTACATCCTGGTGACGGCTCACCGCGCTGAAAACGTCGATAGCGAACGGAGGCTGCGCAACATCGTCACAGGTCTGAAGCTGGTGGCTGAACAGACGGGACTGACGCTTGTCTGCAGCGTCCACCCGCGGACCCGTTCCCGTTTCCGGCAGTTCTCCCTCGATTCGTCCCATCCGCTGATCAAGTGGTGTGAGCCGTTCGGATTTTTTGATTTTGTCCAACTGCAAAAAAAGGCCCGATGCGTCGTGACGGACAGCGGAACGGTGCAAGAAGAGAGCTGTCTCCTTGGCGTCCCGGCGGTCACCATCCGGCAGTCGACGGAGCGGCCCGAGACCGTCTTATGCGGCAGCAATACCGTGTCCGGACTGGAACCGGAACGTATCGCCGCCTGTGTTCGCCTGATGATCGGCGCCTCTCGCTCCTGGGAGTGCCCCGAAG
>LZRT01000135.1 GCA_002159075.1 Bacillus thermozeamaize | reverse complement strand
CCAACGAGCTGGATTTGCTGATCAAAATGCTGGCTTACAACCTCTATGAGCGGTTCAAGCGGGACTATTGCGAACCCGTTCATTGGGGCTATACGATCGCCCGGTTTCGGCTGGAGTTCTTCCATTGTGCGGCGACGATCGTTCGGCACAGCCGGAAGCTCATCCTGAAACTGGCTCACGACTTTCCATACCGCCATGCGTGGAAGCGAATCGAAGCGCGGCTGGCGACCATGTCAGGTTAGAGATTCCCACAATTTTACATGGAAAACCAAAAGCCCCTTGCGGTGGGGGAGGGGGGAGGAATACCTTTCAACGCTGACGGGGAGTTGTCTGGCTGGGAACTTCCCTGTTATTTACAGGGTGTTATGCGCTAACATCTCGTGATTTTACCGAAACAATGGGCTTTCGAAATTTAGGATGAAATCTGTCACTGAAATCGGTTTTCTCGCGGCGGGACATGATGCCGAAATCCACGATTTCTTTCTCCACGTAGCTCGCGGCCTGAAGCGTTCCCGTTTCAATCACTTCAAGCTTCACTTTGGGAAACCTGGTAGAAAAAGCGCTTAACGTCTTCGGCAACAGGGACATGCACATGCTGGGAATGGCCACCAAGGACAAGTTTCCCTCCAGCATGGCGTGTTGGACTTGGGCGATGCTTTCAATTTCATCGATCTTCCGCAGCACTTCCCTCGCTTTTTCAATGATGCTTCTTCCGACCTCCGTCGGTTGGGCGCCGTTCCGGGAACGCTTGAAAATCTTCACCTTTAACCGGTCTTCCAAATGCTTGACGGACTGGCTCACCGCCGGCTGGGAAACATGCATGCGCTCGGCAGCCGTCGAAATGGAACCGCTGTCATTTATCTCCACAATATACTTCAGATGTTCCAGTTTCATATACCCCTCTCCTCCTTTATATTACATTTTACAATATTAATATTAGAACTTAATATTTTACATAATATTTTTCAATATGTTTAAATTGAGACAGCCCGACAGACATCACAGCTTCGAAAGGAGTATGCCGTATGAGCAGCACACTGGATTTGGAATATGAAGAGTATAAACAAGCGGGACGAATCTGGGGACTTGTACCAAAAGAAAGGATTAAAAAAATCAAATTTTCCCGGGTTTCCAAAGAAGTGATTAACCAGTTTCTTTCACTTCGAGATTTAACTTCCACAGTTTCGGACGTGCTTGACTCTCTGGGAATTTCAGGCGCCGTTCCCGCATCGTACCTCAAACCCATCGCCACGGGACAAAAAGTGGTTGGTCATGCCGTGACCATCAAGAACATCCCCGAACGGAAAACCCCCACGCAAGGGTATTACGACAAGGATTTCATCCGCATGTCCACCCGGGATATCTATTATCTTGCGGAACCGGGCGATGTGGTGGTGATCGATACGTTCGGAAATCTGGATATTTCCAGCATGGGCGGACAATCGGCCACTGTAGCCAAGTCGCGCGGGCTGGCAGGCAGCATCGTCAACGGCGCCGTCAGGGATGCGGACACCATCCGGAATATCAATTATCCGGTTTGGAGCTGCGGGATTACGCCAATTACCGGGAAATTCAGAATCGAAGCGATCGAATTGAACGGCCCGGTCAATCTGCACAACGTGGTGGTCCACCCAGGAGACCTGATCATCGCCGACGATTCCGGAGTTTGTGTGGTCCCCTTTGATCGTATTGAGGAAGTATTGAAAGCGGTTAAATCCATCATTGAAGAAGAAGAAGTCATGAGAAATCTGATCGAGAGTAACGCGCCGATTGAACAGCTGCGACCGCTGTACAGAAAACGTTACAGCTGACCATTGCCATAAAAAATCTTTTATATGAGGGGGCGGCAACATGAAAGTCGGCAAGAAGCGATTTATCGTCTTGGCGGTTGTCGGTCTTGTTTTTCTGCTTCTCGCCGCCTGCGGAGGCAATTCCCAGACCCAGCAGTCCGCCAGTCAAAGCAGCCCAAGCCCGTCTCCATCGGTGCAAAGCGGGAACAATCAGCCTGCATCGGAGGAGCCAAAACAGGAAGCTTCGGAGTGGAAACCGACGAAACCCATCACCTGGATTGTTCCGTCCAATCCGGGAGGCGGGCATGACAACAACGCCCGGACGTTGGCGAAGTACGTTGAGAAATATGCTGGTGTCACGGTGAACATCCTCAACGAATCGGGGGGCGGCGGCGTCGTTGCCTACAACAAACTGTTGCAAGCCGATCCGGACGGACACACCCTGCTCCAGGTTTCCACCTCCCTACTGACCGACCAATACCTGGTTCAGGGGGCGCAGTATAACCACGAATCGTTCAAAACCGTGGCGCAAATCGCTTTTGACCCCAACCATCTGTTCGTAAGAAACGACGGTCCGTTCAAGGACATGGATTTTGAACAATTCATCGAGTATGCGAAACAAAATCCGAATAAGGTTTCCATGGGCGTATCGGGAACGTGGGGCACCCAGGATTTCGTAAAATACAGCCTGGAAAAAGCAACCGGAATTCAGTTGCAGAGGGTCCCAATCAAGGGCGGCGCGCAAATCGTGCTCGCCGTACTGGCCGGCGATGTGGACAGCGGCGTGCTCTATCCCTCGGAAATCCGCGGCAACGTGGAGGCGGGAGAGCTGAAAGTGCTGGCCCACTCCGGTGCGGAGCGCCTGAGTTTCTGGCCGGAAGTTCCCACCTTCAAGGAAAAAGGAATCGACGTCCTTTTCGGCGCATTCCGCAATCTGGTGGTGCCGAAAGAAACCCCCGACGAAATCGTCCAGGGATTGTATCGCATCATCGAACAGGCGATGAACGATCCCGACCTGAAAAAAGATTACGAACAGATCGGCATCGGATACTCGCTGAAAAATCCGGAAGAAGCCACCCTGGATTTGCAGGTGCAGCACGACAACTACAAGAGAATCATTGACGAAAACAACCTGACACCGCAATAACGGAAAAAAGGGAGAGGGAGTCCCCTCCCTCTCCTCAGACTGAAGACAAACTCCCACGTGCAACCCATCGCAGCGGGCGCCGTGGGAGTTTTTTGTGCTTTCTTATGTACCTTCGCAGGAATATGAAACAATACCAACCGTGGCTATCCCCGGGCTGACCTGACCTCCATAGCCAGGTCGCCAGCTTTTTCAAATTCATCGCGGCAAATACAAGCATCGCCTGCATGGTGAC
>LZRT01000134.1 GCA_002159075.1 Bacillus thermozeamaize | reverse complement strand
CCCTCGCTAGCGCTCGCCCTTGACAGAACCTTTCCGCTATCGTAAGCAGTTACCAGGAAGGATAAGACTTCCGTGTCCAATTCCACTGGATGCCCTAAGTGATTTACACAAACTTCTTGACACTACCAATTGTTTTTCAAACAATAGTTTCCTTCTTGTCATGTATATGCTATAATTTACATAACTGCTAAGCTTATACCAACGGACCCATGCCGGGAAGGTTGGATGTATGATTTCCTGTTCCGCACCAGGGATAGCCCTTGAACCTTCATCCCAGCCATACGGGAAACCGTATGTGACGCGGTGCCGGGATGCAGGAAGAAGGGAAGGCCGGCTATGGTAACACCGGTCTGGTTGCCTGTACGTTCTGGTTTGCCTAACAAGCACCAGGTGACGGCAGGAAGTGTTTGTTGAAAGAGGATGCGTGTGCCATATTCAGGGTGGTATGCGCGTACCTATATATGGATACGTAAAAAGAAGCCGGATTTGCTCCGAAATGGAGTGTTCCGGCTTTTTGTTTATAAAAAACATGATTTTTATCTGGGAATTTCCTTGTTTCTTATACTTGTTAGGAATTCACTTCGTTACAAAATTGCTTTTGCAAAGAACTTTTGAAACTCGGGCATAATTTTTTCTCACGTGTATCAGCCTGTGGGAGCATTGTACCTCATAGATGGTTTCTTGGAATCAGTTCCCCGTTTAAAATATAAATATACAAACCATATCACCAGTAAAAGGGCAAACACTGCGAACAAGGCATTCGAGACGATATCCCAGGCATTAATTAATATTAAAAATGCCGGAATGGTTGCAGTGAACCAGCTTATGATCAACGTTACCCAACCTGTAAATCTTCTGATATCTTTTTTTAAGCCAAGTAATAGAAAGAACAATAACCACAGAAAGGCCCACATTAGCCAAATAATCCCGAATTTTATGTTTTTTAAGTAAATCATGTTAACACCTGCATGACTACATGCGGCGATTGCAACCCATAAGGAATACCAGCCAATTCCATTCGTATCTATGTTTAGTAAAGTAACAATACCGACGTAGAGATATGTGAAACCGAAAAGCAAAATGCCGCTAGCACTAAAGATTAGCCAGGGGTTCTCACCTGCTGTCATAATGAGATACAGGGGTGTTATCGTTTGCAGGGCACCAACAAAAAGATTAAATATCGCTGCACTCTTGGCATCCACACGTTCCAGCAACATTAACCCATTAATGAAGAGGACAGCTCCAACATAAAAAAGGCCCACAGTATCCAAGTTTAACCACCTCCAGAGGATTAAATGAGGAAGGGGGTGGGTTGTAGTGGGATGAACGCTGGCGTCGTTTTACACCAGCGTTCTCTAGCTGTTACTCCTCTTCAGCGCTTGATTACAGTGCTTTCGGTAAAGTACCGCCTTTTATGACTTTTTTCGGTCCGTCATCGGTTGGCATAATGTCAAAATCGAAGATGTCAGTGGGGAGCCACAGGGTACAACACGCATTGGGGATATCCACCACAGAACTTATTCGACCTTCAATAGGCGCCGTTCCTAATATCATATACGCTTCTTCGCCACTGTAACCAAATCCTTTCAAGTATTCGATTGCCTGGAGGCAAGCTTGTCTATAAGCCACGTGTGCATCAAGGTAATGTTGATTTCCTTCCTCATCTACAGAATAGCCTTCAAAGACGATATACTTTGAAAACCGAGGTTCTATGGGACTAGGAATAAAAATCGGGTGACTGATATTATATTTGCTCATGCCATTCTTGATCACATCCACATGCAGGTGGATCCAGCCTGCCATTTCAATGGCACCGCAAAATGTAATTTCCCCATCCCCTTGTGTAAAGTGAAGATCTCCAACGGTTAATTTGGCTCCAGGCACGTATACGGGTAAATAAGCCCTTGCACCACGGGTTAAATTTTTGATATCACGGTTACCACCATTTTCTCTCGGCGGAATGGTGCGGGCGGCCTCTTTGGCGATGCGATCGTATTCTCCGGTGCCCGGTTTTAAGTTACCGAGGATGGCATTTTTCGGCTCCGGCGGCAAGGCCAGTGGAGGGACTCGATTACTATTTTGGGAGATCAGTTTTCTTTCCCGTTCATTCCATTTTTGAAGCAGGTCGTGGGAGGGGGCTGTTCCCAAAATACCAGGGTGTGCGATTGAAGGAATGCGTACCCCCGGGATGTGTCTGGAAGTAGCATACACTCCGTTAAAATCCCAGATGGCTTTATGGGCGTGAGGAAAATGATCGGTTAAAAATCCGCCGCCATTATACTTGGAGAAAATACCGGTGTATCCCCAATTACGCTTGGGGTGAGGCCCAAGATCTAAAATATCGACAATGAGTAGGTCGCCTGGTTCGGCGCCTTCTACATAGATTGGTCCGGTAAGATGGTGGTTTGGTGTCAAATCCATATCACGAATGTCGTCCGCGCTGTCATCATTTCGCACTTGTCCCGCCGTCCAATCCAGACATTCAAGGATAAAGTCATCTCCTGGTTTTACATCTGCAATGGCAGGAATGTCAGGATGCCACCGATTCTGTAGCACTTCTTTTTGTTCTTCTGCCGGCCGGTTCGGATCGACAGTTATGTGTAGTTTGCTCATCATCATCCCTCCATCATAAACTTTCTAAGTCCTTAATCAGACTTTATCAGAACCATAGTTAACCATGGTAAAACAAACCAATTTTCACCTCCTTTCCCTCTACATCCCAAAAAGCAAAAATGATGCCAATTTTCCAATGAAACATTCCAAAAAAATCAAATAAGAAGTTGGCCGAAAGAAGGAGTGAAAACTAAGACTGAACAACTTTGAATAAACACTCTCTAATTTAGCCTGATTCCATTTTCCCGAACAGAGAGGTGTTTTTCTGTCAATAACACGATTTTTTGTGTAGATAATCCGTATGTGTGACAATAGTTTAACTGGATTTTCAAGTTTGAAAGTTGAGTTAATAATAAATCATCATGTATACTAAATTTACTAGTTTAGCAGAGGGAACGCGTTCTGTCCTTTTATGGCACACTGTGTATCAAATTGACACAAATCGAAGGGGGGTTTTTGATGAATGAGATCAGCTTAGGATTATTGTTTTCCCTCACCGGTGTGACATCCATAACTGAAAAAGGACAGTACCAGGCAGCCCGGTTTGCTATCAATCGTTATCTTCAACAAAGTTATCAGCTGGTTCGGTTGAACACGATAGTTTGTGATATCCGATCTGATCCGGATGAGTGTGTGAGGCAAGCGGAAGAATTAGCGAAATCAGGAGTGAAAATCTTCATCGGTTGTTATACTTCAGCTTGTCGCAAAGCTCTTTTACCCGTACTCGAGAGGTATGATTCATTGTTAATGTATCCGACGTTGTATGAGGGGTTGGAAGCCCACCCTCATGTTTTTTATACAGGTGAAGTCCCTAACCAGCAAATTTTCACTTTGTTACTTTACATGATTTCTCATTTTGGTCCCAAAGTATATTTGATTGGAACGGATTATATATATCCGCATTACACCAATCGTCAAATATATGAATACATTACTCAACTGAATGGCGAAGTGGTGGGAGAAAGTTATGTGTCATTTGGCCAAAATCGTTTTGAAGAGATTATTAAAGACATCTTAGCCCGTAGACCAGACGCTATATTATCCACTCTGGTAGGAGAAAATGTTAAATATTTTTACCGGTGTTATTATGACATGGGAGTGGATCCGGCGGAAATACCTATCTTCAGTCCCATTACATCGGAAATCGAGATTAAAGCCATGGGTGAAAAATATGGCGCTGGCCACTATGGATGTGCCAGCTACTTTCAATCGATACCGAATCGAGAGAATGAGAAATTTATCGCCGAATTTAAGAAATTTATTGGAGAAGATAGCGTGATCTCTTCAGTCATGATGAATACGTACATCGGAGTTCGTCTTCTGTTAGAGGCCATCGACAAAACTGGAAACGTTCATCGTCAGGATATTTTTCGGTACTTAAAGGGGAGATCTTTTAAGGCTCCTAATGGAGTTTTAAAGGTAGACCCCAATAATATGCATTTATCCCGCCAGGTTTTTATTGGCCGGGCAAATCATGAGGGGCAGTTTGATTTGGTTTGGTCTTCTGATACAGAGATTGAGCCTAACCCTTTTTTCAAATACAATATCAGCTTACCTAAACCTTTACCCTGGATGGCGATTGTGAATATTTGGAAGGAACACTCGGGTGATGTGCTGATTGTGTTGGACCAACAGAGTAAAGTGCTGTTTGCCAGTACCCGTGCTCAACAATTGTTAAATATTGGTGTAGGGAAGAAGGTCGATTCAGATGAACTTAGAAAAAATTTTAACATGATAGTTGACCAAGTGATTCATCATCATGAGCCTTTACGGGTCTTATTGGGTTGTTCGATTTCAGATCATTCATTATTAACACATAAGAATAAAAAGAAAGAGAAAATTTTTCAGTTCCACACAATACGGACGAAAAATGTTGCCTATCAGCAAACGCTACAATTAGCTAAAGTAGCGGCAGGTACTGATGCCAATGTTTTGATTTTAGGGGAAACAGGGACGGGGAAAGAAGTATTGGCTCGGGCCATACATGAACAGAGTGAACGGAAGAATTCCCCTTTTGTCGCTGTCAATATGGGAGCCATCCCAAAAGAGCTGATCGCCAGTGAATTGTTCGGATATAAGGAAGGTGCCTTTACAGGAGCAAAAAAAGGTGGGATGAAAGGTAAATTTGAACAGGCTGACGGGGGGACGCTCTTTTTAGATGAAATAGGAGAAATGCCATTGGAACTTCAAGCTTACTTATTACGTGCTATCGCCAACAAGACGATCACCCGGCTGGGTGATGACCGCGAAAGACCAGTCAATGTCCGAATCATTAGTGCAACCAACCGTAATCTTAAAGAAGAGATCGCTTATGGACGCTCATTTAGGGCTGATTTGTACTATAGGCTGAATGTATTTACCCTTGAAATTCCGCCATTAAGAGATCGTAAAGAGGATATTTCCCATTTGGTCACAGAGATGCTTCATGAGCTCTACAATCAGTATGGCCAGGGTCCTATGCGCATTTCAAACGATTGTCTACATCAACTTCATCTACATTCTTGGCCTGGAAATATCAGAGAGTTAAAGAACACCATTGAGCGCGCTTTTTTTCTAGCTTTTAAAGAGAATGAAATCAAACCTGAGCATCTTTGTTTGGATATCGGACAGTCTGGGAACAATATGCATCAACCGTATAAAAAAATATTCAAACTTAAAGAATTGGAAAAAGAAGCCATTGAAAAGGCGTTACAGAAGACAACATCCGCAAAGGAGGTAGCCGAAATGTTAGGAATTTCAAGAAGCACGCTATATAGGAAAATGAAACAATTTAATATTAAGCAGCAGTAGTATAACTCAACTTTCGCGCTTGAATAATCCGATTAAATCTTCGTCATTCATGGATTGTTAGGATAAAAAATCGTGTTTTTTACTAAAAAGCGCCTTTCTGCTTGGCAAAATGGAATCAGCCAAATTCATACCATCCCAAGCACGTAACCAAACAGGATGTGTAACTTGCATGAGAGCGTAGCTTGTCCGCCGAAATCTGATAAAATAATTAATTTAGAGGATTATCTTGATGATGCAGGAAAGTTTGAAGGTGATAACTTGGCATTTCACTTCTTGAATTTTATAATCACAATATTGCTTTTATTAATCGTGTTCTTGTTTTTCATCGGATGCTTGTATTTTTTGGGGAAATTTTTGAGATGGATCATTCATAAGTAAAAAATGTATCAGACTGGCTTTTATTGCCGGTCTTTTTTCATCATATTATTCATTAACATTTCATTCTCATATTGAATTGCTGATATTTTTCATAAAAGAGGGTTTGTATGAAAAAAGGGATGATCATTCTCGTCTTCAGCTTGGCTTGTTTGTTAACCGGTTGTGCAAAGGGCACAAATGATTACTCGATCGAAGAGTTTCCGTTTTCAGAAGATAAAACATTGTTTATTTACTCCAAAAAAGATCGCAGACCAGTTGTCGAAGACATTTTGCAAAATAGGCGAGACGATTCGCTTTCGCTGTTGCGGATGGTGATGGACGAAGGCCTTATTAAAGTTGTTTATACAGATGAAAGTCCTTTTGACGTGTTAATTGCAGATGTGAAGGAAATTCGTTCAGATTCTCACATGCAGGAATACGTGCAAGTACAGTTTGCCATGGGAAAAAAGGTCTTTTTGTACGGGGGGCTTTCCTTAGAGGACTACGCTGAATTGGTCGGGTTGGATCAACTGACTCTAAAGCTTGGAGACGGGGTCTACGACATCCTTGGCTATTCGCTGAGTACATCCTCTCTTGTTGCTGTGAATATGTCTGTCGGGATGCTCGAAAACACCCCATCGGAACACTACTATTTGCAAGAAATTCTGAGCTTGGAAAAAAGCTGGTTGGAGAGAAATAGGGAGAATTTGAATGAGATGATGGTTCAGAGCGATATGTTTTTTCCTAGGTACGTAGAAGTAATTGGAAGTACCTATACTTCATCAGGGTTGTTGGCTGGTAGGTTGATAGACCATTATAAGTTAAACAATAATCCGGATCCAGAGATAATAGATCCGCTCTATGATTACCTTTTGCTGGAAGGGTCCACCGAAATCAAAGGTTACAATGGCTACTTGGGATATCGTGCAGAGTTCAAGCACGC
Organism: Bacillus thermozeamaize; assembly: GCA_002159075.1. NCBI lineage: Bacteria > Bacillati > Bacillota > Bacilli > Caryophanales > Bacillaceae > Bacillus > Bacillus thermozeamaize. Next base: position 39,010 of record LZRT01000134.1, on the reverse strand, counting down.
ACTCCCTTTTGCAACTGATGAACTCCTGGACTGGAAAATATTTATAGATACAAAGGAACGAAAGATTCATCCACGTGTCACTCAACAAGTATCTTTATATGAGGATTGGGTAAGCTTTCGTATCGCGAATCTTCTTACCCGAAATCTGAATGGAAATATCATACAATACCAAACAAAATGGGCTTATCCATACCCCTATACAGGCATAGATATAGTTCATACGGCTTTGTTCAGCAATGGGTGGGACAGTTGGCCGGTCAATCATGCCAATCAGGTTCGGTATAACTATTAAATCATATTAAGCTTACATCCAACTTCTTGTGCAATCCAGAGGCAAAGGATTCTTGTTAAGCAAGAATCACATCAAGCGTGGTGTGCGAATTCCCGGCATCCCTTAGCCAGGCCATAAAAGGAAGAAATCAAGAGATACGAATTGAAATGAAGAGATTAAAGCGATAATCAGCATGATTATTCGATCACCTTCATGAAATAAGGATTAAATCTTCGCATTTATAACTTTACAGTTTCCGTTCGCAGGAGTAACATACGTAACAAATTCATAACCAAGTTTCATAATCTAATCGCTGAATTTCCGTCAAGGAAAGCGGGGGAACCGAATGGTGAAGCTGCTTTGGTGTGAGAGCCGGAGCAAGCGTCACCTGGGGTGAATCCCGAAGCAGAGCGTCAGGGAGTCTCTGTTTTGGGTAGGGCGTCTCTCACCGCCCGAATCCGTCAGCTAACCTCGTAAGCGTCTGTGGGGAGGGTGAAACGTCTACGGTCCGATTTAGGCCGCAGGGGATACCTCTGCGGTTTTTTATGTTGGAAACAAAAATGGGGATATTATCGACAGAAGAGCTTGCTGCTTGCCCGTTGATTTTCACTTTTTGGCAACAAGGGTTTCATGCAAATTTCATGCAAACATGAATCCATACTCGGTGGTGTCAGTAACTTGGCTTCTTTGAAAAGACTTTTAATTGGAAGACCTTTGAAATCCACGGAAATAGGCGAGCAAAAACTGAACAAGACGAAGGCTCTTGCGATTCTCTCTTCGGATGCTTTATCTTCCGTCGCTTACGGTCCGGAACAAATTTTGTTGGTCTTAATGACGGTCGGCGCTGCTGCATTTTGGTATTCCATTCCGATTGGCATCGGCGTGTTGATTTTATTGCTGGCCCTTATTTTATCCTACCGTCAAATCATATTTTCTTATCCTCATGGCGGGGGAGCTTATGTCGTATCCAAGGAAAATTTGGGGTTGTACCCGGGCTTGATCGCCGGCGGTTCATTGTTAGTGGACTATATATTGACGGTGGCGGTCAGCGTTTCGGCGGGCACAGACGCGATCACTTCCGCTTTTCCGGGTTTACATGAACATACGGTTGCGATTGCCGTCGCTTTTGTCGTGTTTTTGACTTTACTCAACTTAAGGGGGGTCAGGGAGTCCGCTTCCATTCTCGCCTATCCGGTGTATTTGTTTGTATTGGCGTTGTTCATCTTAATCGGAGCAGGCATTTACAATGTTATAACCGGTAAGCTTCCGCCGGATGTGCATGCACCCATCGGCACGCCCATCGCCGGCATCAGCTTGTTTTTGCTGCTTCGAGCGTTTGCCTCAGGAAGTTCCTCTTTAACCGGAGTCGAGGCCATTACGAATGCGATACCGAACTTTAAAGATCCGGCACCTAAGAATGCGGCCAAAACGTTGGTCGCAATGGGCATCTTGCTTGCTGCGTTATTTTCCGGCATTGTCATTTTAGCTTACTATTACGGGATTACCCCAAGGCCCGAGGTGACCGTTCTCTCACAGATCGCCGAGCAGACCTTCGGCCGGAACTTTATGTACTACTTCATTCAAGGAATCACGGCATTGATCTTAATCCTTGCCGCGAACACCGCTTATTCCGCTTTTCCGTTACTTGCCGTCAACCTTGCCAAAGATAAATTTATCCCACGCATGTTCACCATTCGAGGGGACCGGTTGGGTTACTCAAACGGAATCATTTTTCTTGGGGTTTTATCCATCGTTTTAATCATTGCCTTTCATGGCCAAACCGAACATCTGATTCCGCTGTATGCTGTCGGCGTATTCATTCCCTTTACCCTTTCTCAGACAGGCATGATTGTCAAATGGGTTCGCGAGAAACCGCGAGGCTGGATGCCAAAACTTTTCATTAACGTGACAGGCGCCCTGATTTGCATGACCGTGACTGGCATCTTCTTTTTGACAAGATTCCAGCAGGTATGGCCGGTGCTTGTTTTCTTGCCGCTCATCATTTACTTGTTTCATCACATTCGAAAACACTATGATGCTGTCGGCGAACAGTTGAGAGTGTCAGCCTGCGATTCCGTTGTGCCTATCGAAGGAAATGTGTTCATTCTGCCCGTGTCAGGCATCACGCAAGTTGTTGAGCACTCCATAAACTATGCCCGATCTCTTCACGCGGAACAGATCATCGCCGTTTATGTCTCTTTCGATAGGGAAGATGAGTCGCGTTTTGCAGAAAAATGGCACCGGTGGATGCCTGATATTCGGCTTGTGACGCTTTATTCTCCATACAGGAGCATTATTCAGCCGCTAAGCAAATTTATTGATTCGGTGCAACGCAAAGCGAGTCAATCGAACTACGAGGTCACGATCATCATTCCGCAGTTCATACCCAAGAAAGGCTGGCACAACATCCTTCATAACCAAACAGGCCTGCTGATACACGCTTACTTGCTGTTTCGGAAAGATGTCATTGTGACGACGGTTCCGTATCATTTGAAGAAATAGGCATAAGCCCGGCTTCCTGGCCGTAGCCGCGCCGGGCCGGGGCGGTCACACAAATCAGCGAGGAATAATCAGGGGCTAAATGAGGAAGCCTCCATGGTAGTATGCCGTGGGGGCTTTGAACGTTTGCAGGTCATGATCTCCGGAAAACGACACCCATAACGTTTGACTGTACACTTTTAAAATCCTATAATGGGGTTAAATCAAACGAGAGGGTGATTGAGATGGGAAATTGTATCGCATAGGAGAACTGGCAAAGGCCGCCAATGTCTCGAAACGCACCATTGATTACTACACGCAGCTGGGATTGCTGACCTTCGAACGGACGGAATCGAATTATCGGTATTATTCGGAAGAAGCATTGGAACGGTTAAGGCTGATTCAATTATTCAAAAAAGAGAAGCTGTCGCTGGAAGAAATCCGGGAACGATTAAGAGTCCTTGACGAACAAAAACTCCCCGCGGCGGACGTTTCCGAAAAGATGCGCGAAATTTGTGAACAAATTCATCTGTTGGAGGATCGGCTTCTGGAATTAAAGCCGCTGTTGTCCAAATTAAACGAACAGCAATTGCGGGTGCTCACCAAACAGATGTCCGTTCAATGCGCTTCTTTCATCCACACGCTGCACCTTCTGATTGGAGCGCATCCGTTCATTTAAAAACATGAAATATCAGGAGGTGGAGTCCCTCTTTGCAGGGACGAATACTTGGACGGTCCGGGTCTTACATTGTTTAACTTGTTTTTGGTGTTTTTTCTCGTGTTCATGAATGGATTTTTCGTCGCGGCGGAGTTTGCGATGGTGAAAATCCGTTCGAGCCGATTGGCGCAGTTGGTCGAGGAAGGGAATCGAAAAGCGAAAATCGCGCAGAAAATCACTGAAAACTTGGACGCTTACCTTTCCGCCTGCCAGCTGGGAATCACGCTCGCTTCCCTTGGACTTGGTTGGGTTGGCGAACCGGCAGTTGCCCGTTTGATTGAGAAACCGCTGGAAAATTTGGGCGTTTCCCAAGTCGCGATACATACCATTGCATTCAAGAGGAAGAGCACGGTGTGGACAAGGTGCTTGGTGCTGCTGCGCTGACTTATGTGGCGGCTGCGTTGATCTCTGTGCTCGAGTTGATCAAGTTCGTCATGATCTTCCTTAACCAGTTGCAATCCAAAGAAGAATGATTGTGTAAAATGAAATCCGGGCGCAACCGTCCGGATTTTTTACTCACCTTTTGCCCTGACAACCCCGGTTCAACCTTTGCCAAAGAGAAACCCTCTTAAATCAAGGGTTTTCGTGACGCACGCCAATCCAACATATGTGTTTGGCCGCTTGACACGGTGGAGGTCAGATTTCTTCCGTTTGTTCTTTTTGCTCTTGCCTGTTCTTTTGCATCCTTTTCTTGAAAAGGATCACGAACGTCAGCAGCAAGGCCACTCCAAGGAAAAGGTAGTTCAAGTACTCGTTGACCATGGCTTCTGCCGCCTTGCCATACACGAAGAACAGCGCACCAACCACGTAAAACTTGGCTGCCCGTCCGATGGCCGCGTATCCGATCAGCCGCCAAAGGGAAAATTTTAGGCATCCGGCCAGGATGGTAAACACTTTGAATGGAATGGGCGTAAAGGAGCCGACCAGGATGGCCAGTTCTCCATTTCGTTGAAACATTGCTGACGCAGATTCTATCCACTGTTTTTTCAGCAATTTATACAACAGAGAATTTCCTAAAAACTTTCCGATCAGATAGCCAAACGGTGTTCCCAGGAGACAGCCGATGTACCCAACTGTCGCAAGCCATAATGCGGAGGATGGATTGATCAAGCTCAGGGACACTTGCAGGAAAAAGGCGGGTATCGGAAAGATGATTGCGTCAATAAAGGCGTGAATAAAAAGCCCCCAAGCGCCGAAATTCATCAGAAAATCGAGGATCTGTTGAAAAAACAATCAGCGGCCCTCCTAAAGTCAACGATCTACAATAAGCCGATCTTACTGACAAAAATCTACACTCCCTGTCATTATACCATCATCTATTTCTTTCACCATACATATGTTAAAGAAAAAGCAGGGATTCCCCTCAGCGGGACCCTGCTTTTTTATCAATATGGATTTTTCTTATTCTTCCTCAATCCCCTGTTTTCAAGGTTTCCAGCATCGCCCAGAAGCGGGGCTCCACTCCTTCGGCCGCTTCGGTATGCGGCAGGGACATGGTGAAGCGGAACATCGTCCCGTCAATCGCCGTGACGACAATATTTTTTGTCAGATCCTCGGATGAGGCGCGAAGGTAAAGGATAGCGTTTTTCTTGAACGGTTCCGAAATCCCGGCATTTTTGACGTCCTCCACCTTTCCGATCATGGCCAGTTCCTCTTCCATGTTTTTCCTTAGATCTTCCAGGTTGGTGACGGAACCTATTTTTTCGATCCGCATGTTGAAACGATCATCGTTCTTAAAGGAAATGAGATCCTTTCCCGGTTCTTCGGCCGTCCATTCAAAACCGGGCAGCAAGTAGAAGCTGTATTTCTGATCGCTGCTTTTCGTCAGTGTTCCCGTTTCCGTTTCTTCCATCCCTTCCAGGTTCAGCTTGATCTCTGCTTTTTCGGGGCGTTCCAGGTTTTTTACGACCGGTGTATCCGGATCCTGACCTGACGGCTTGTTTTGATGGTCAACTGGTTCTTGCGCAGAAGCGGGTTCTTGGGCAGGAGCGCCATTGGCGCTTGCGGGTTCTTGTGGCGCCGATTCCGGTGCCGTTGTTCCGCAGCCGACCAAAAGCAGCGACAGGGATGAAACGCTAAGGGCCGTAAACAATCTCTTTTTCCATGCCTTGGCTTTTTCCATTGTGTTTCCCCTTTCTGTGCATTGCGTTTTCATTTGTTTGGACGAAGAAATGCCGTGACGGTTCCGCAGTTTTCCATTGCATTAGGGGGTTGGTTCGACACAAGTCGGACAAGTTTCCCGGTCTTTGGTCCAGGGGGAAAAACCGCCGCGGGTCGGTTTTGGCAAAGCCGGGGTTTCCCTACAATGAAACCAGGATGTTGGTTTTCTTGTAGTTGCAATATTAAAGGAGGGAGCTTGATTGGGTGTATTCAGACGGATGCGAGACATCGGCGTAGCCACTTTCCATGAGATGTTGGAACAGACAGAGGATCCCATTCGACTGATGGATCGCTACTTGGCGGAACTGCGGGAACAAATCCATAAATTGGAACGCTTGTACCGGCAGTGTCAGGTTCACGTGCAGTTCCTGAAACGGCAGCTTGTTTATTCCGAAGAGATGAAGCAAAAAAGGGAGCATCAGGCTTATCTTGCCATGAAAGCCGGTGAAGAGGAAATGGCCCGCCTGGCTATCCAAGAGAAGGTGCACTACGAGGAGAAAAGCAGGGATTACCGCGTATTGTGTGAAGAAAGCGAGAAATCGCTGCTTGAAATGGAAAATCAATTGCTGGAATTAAGGATGGAATACCAGGAATTGCTGGAGCACCGAGGGTATTTTCAGGCACGGTTGGAGACGGTGCGCCTGCAGCAGCAGATGAACCAGTGGACGGGGAAAATGGGGCTCAGGCCCGACAGGCAGATGTTTCGTCGCATAGAGGAGCGCATTTCCGACCTGGAGCTGGAATCGAAAGCATGGCGTGAGGTCCGGCAAATGACCCGGAGTGCACCGGTTGCCGCAAGCAGTACCGCGCTTCAGGCGGTGGAGGAGGAAGTGAATCGATTACGTCAGAGGTTGAGTCAGGAGGGCTGTAAGTGATGAAAAAGCTGTATCGTTCGAGCAGAGACCGAAAACTGACAGGATTGTGCGGCGGGTTGGCGGAAGTGCTCAACGTTGACCCTACCCTGCTGCGGTTGGTTGTGGCATTGGCTGCCTTCTTTTCCGGAGGTGTGATCATCCCGTTGTACATCATTGCCAGCCTGGTGATTCCGAAAGAACCGGACCAAATGTTCTCGCCAGGCTGGAGCGGCTACAGCAGCTCAATGTGGGGACATAAATCCGGTGGAGGTTGGGGACATACGGGAGGCGGCTGGGGCACGATGGGAGAACATGCCCCCAGCATGGACGGCCCGGCAGTGAGCCAGGAAGCGGCTGGGATGCCGCCGAAAGACTCGCATCTGGATGAGATGATGAAAGATCTTGAGAAAAAGGCGCTGGAAAAAGAAATTGAAGCGCTGCGTGCCAAGCTGAAGGAGTACGAGAAGAAAACCAAAACATCGATCCAATCAAACACAAAGGAAGGAGATCAGTGAGATGGGCGTTTTTCAGCGGATTAAGGATATCACAAGAGCTTCCCTGAATGACATGCTGGACAAGGTGGAAGATCCCGTAGTCATGTTGAACCAGTATCTGCGTGATATGGAGGAGGAAATCGCGCAAGCAGAGGTAGGCGTTGCCAAGCAGATGGCCACTGAACGGAAGTTGAGGCAGCGTTTGGATGAGTCCGTGCGGCTGAGCATGGATCGGGAAGCGAAAGCCATGGAGGCCTTGAGAAACGGGGAGGAATCCAGGGCCCGCATGTGGTTGGAAGAAAAACTATATCATGATGAGAAAGTGAAGGAGATCCGGGACCTTCACCTACAAGCCAAGAACACGGTGGAAGAATTGGTGCAGCAGCTTCACGAGATGAAAGATCAATATTACCAGATGCGGAACAAGCGCCATGAACTTGCGGCGCGTGCCCAGCTGGCGAAAACACGGAAGCATATGGCGCAGGTATCCAGTGCGAATGTGCTGGAGACAGGACAGGCGGCACGCGGCTTTCACCGTATGGAAGAGAAAATCATGCAAATGGAGATCGAGGCGGAAATTCTTCGCAAGCCCCATTTAGGACAGGGGTATGCTGTCAACCCTTATCAGGCCACTGATGCCGCGACACAGCAGAAGATCGAAGAACAGTTGCAGGCGTTGCGGGAAAAAGTGCGCCCGGAACAGGATACCCGGACAGAGCCACAAGAACTTTCGGACAACTGACAACCGATTAAAATGGCTGTACATGACCTATACGTCATCTTGCCGGAAAGATGTGCTATAGTTATAGAAAGATACGAGGCCATAGGGCAGTCTTGCCGCTCTATGGCTTTTCTTCCTGTTCCGTCTTGCATGCCATTCCGGTGTCATTGGCCGGTGTAGGCCCTTTTTCAGAGGATGAGGGAGGTGCGACATGGACGCGACAAAAAAACAACGCCAACGCAATACGTCTTTGCTGCTCATCGGAACGGGCGTTTTTTTGCTCCTGCATAAGCTGGTAGGTTTTGTTACAATTGTCGCCCTCCTGCTGATCATCCTGGGCGTTTACCGTGCGCACGGACTGAATGACCAGAAAAAAGGATATCTCTTTGCGTGCATCGGCGTGATCATCCTCATCAGCAACAATTTGACACTGGTTATCGCGATGATTCTCATCTCGCTGGGATTGTTTTACATCAAATCAAAACAAGTGAACCGCCATCCTGTTTCCCGGCAAAAGCAAAAGCTAGTGGAAAGCATGAAATGTGATCGTGATCCTTGGGTGTTGCAAAACATGGGCTTGTGGCACCTGGCTGGGGAAATCAACCTGGATTTTTCCTTGGCGATGCCGGAACAGGAAGAGACAACCATCATACTGCACGGGATTGCCGGGGATGTGGACTTGTTGATCCCGGGTGATTATGGAATCACGATGGATGCGTTTGTCGGGGCCGGCCGAATCAGGCTGGATCAGGAGACGGATTCCGGGTTGCTGAACAAAGTGCAGTGGCAGTCCCCTGGTTACCATCAGAGCAGTCAGAAACTGAAGCTGGTGATCTTCTATCTCGCCGGCGATATCGACATCAAACGGTTGTGAGGTGACTCGTTCATGGGCAAGAGGTTAACCAATCTTATCTGGCGGGGCATGGGCGAGTCGATCCTTTTCAGTCTCATCCTGTTTGGCGGTATCGTGGTTTTTCTTTATTCGCGGGGGTATCTGGTGTTGTTTTCCTCCTGGCGGGAAGGGATTCAGCTCATTCTGACGCTGTTCGTTGTGGTGATCGTGGCGGGTGCCGCGTTTGGCTATTGGTCTTTTATCCGAATTCAGATTCGCCTGGAAAAACTTCGTGAAGCGATGCTGCATTTGGAAAGAGGGAATCTGACAGGGACTGTGCCGCCGCTTGGAGAAGATGAGATTGGGCGGCTGGGGGAACAATTGAATCGGATTACAAAAAAATGGGAAGAACAGGTCACTTCGCTGCAGCGATTGTCCAATCATAATGCGCAGCTTGCGCAGAAGGCGAAGATTTCAGCGATTGTCGAGGAGCGGCAACGTTTGGCAAGAGAACTGCACGATGCGGTCAGCCAGCAGTTGTTTGCCATTTCCATGACGGCGACGGCGGTTGGACGCACGATGGATCGGGACTTTGAGAAAGCCCGGCGGCAGATCCATCTGATCGAAGAAATGGCTTCCGTCGCCCAGTCAGAAATGCGGGCGTTGCTTCTCCACTTGCGTCCGGTCCATTTGGAGGGGAAGCGGCTGTCGGAGGGGCTGTTGGAATTGCTGCATGAACTGCGCGCCAAAGTGCCGATTGAGATGACGTGGGAGATGGAGGAGGAAATTCAGCTGCCGCGGGGGATTGAGGATCACCTTTTCCGCATCGTTCAGGAGGCGTTATCCAATGCGCTGCGCCATTCCAAGGCGTCGAAACTGGATCTGAAGCTGCATTGTCCAGGAGAGACGATCCGCCTGTTGATTCAGGATAACGGGGTCGGCTTTGATTTAAATGAAAAAAAACGCACCTCTTACGGCCTGGAGTCGATGCGCGAACGGGTGAATGAAATTGGCGGAACATTGAGCATCATTACCGCTCCGGGGAAAGGAACCCGGATTGATATCCGCGTGCCGATTTTAACGGGGGAGGAGAGGAAGAATGAAAACGCCGATTAAAGTCCTGCTGGTCGATGATCATGAGATGGTCCGGATCGGCCTGGCCGCTGTTCTGGGAACGGAGGAAGATATCGAGCTGGTGGGAGAAGCCAGCAGTGGTGAAGAAGGGATTCGCATCGTTGAGAAGTACAAGCCGGATGTGGTCCTGATGGACCTGGTCATGGAGGGGATGGACGGGATTGAGGCCACGCGCAGGATTCTTGCGATTCACCCGGCTTGCAAGGTGATCGTGCTGACCAGTTACTTGGATGACGAGAAAATTTACCCGGTGATTGAAGCCGGGGCCTTCAGCTACCTGCTGAAAACATCACGTGCCACGGAGATTTCCCAGGCCATCCGGGCGGCGATGAACGACCAGCCCGTGCTCGAATCACAGGTGGCTTCCAAAATCATGAATCGGTTCCGTCAGGAGAAACAGGAGAATCTCCCTCATCAGAATTTAACGGAACGGGAGATGGATGTGCTGCGGCTGATCGCCGCCGGCAAGTCCAACCAGGAGGTTGCGGATGAACTGTTTATCAGCGTGAAGACCGTCAAATACCATGTGACAAACCTGCTGGCCAAACTGGGAGTGGAGGATCGCACGCAGGCCGCCATTTACGCGTACAAACATGGCTTGGTGAAGTAGCCGTTTTTTCAATCTACTTCTTGTTTTGTAAAATGGGACTTTTGTCGCTTCCCCTGGTATACCTCTTACCGAGGGAGTATGGAATGAATCCTGCCATCGGCAAAAGAAGCAGGACGGCGACGATGAGGAAGGAAGTCTGAAGACCAACGCCTTCCACCAACACCCCAAACCCGAATGGAAGGCAGGTAGCCGCCAGCCGGTTGAACATTTCCCGCAGCCCTGCCGCCAATCCCTGTTCAGCCGGGTCCACGGCCTGTGAAAGCAGCGAGATCAAGAGCGGCAGCGTCATTCCTACGCCGAATCCGGTCAGCAGAGAAAGCCCCAGAATCGCCCAGAACTGTTCAAACAGCGGGACAAGGCAAAGTGGAAGGATGGCCAGGATGCCGGCTAGAAACAAAAGCTGGTAGCTCGACAGAAAACGGTGGAACCAGCGGATGAACAGCGGTGAAAAAATGCTCGCCAGGGCGATGGAAGAATAGAGCAACGAGATCACAGTGGCCGAAAACTTCAGCTGTTCCAGGTACACCAGATAAAAGGAACCACGGATGGCCGAACTGGACAAGCGCAAAAAGGTGCCGTACATCACGATCACGACAGCCGGAATCGCCAGCAGGGAGAAGGCCTTTCGATAATCCTTCCAGTTGGGCAGAAGCTGCTGGATAAAGCGGGTTTGCCGGACTTCTCCGGCCGGTTCAGCCGATGGCAACAGGGATGCGACCAATAGCAGCAATCCGTTCCATACCGCGATGGCCGAAAAAGCGCCGATGGGCCCCAGATGATCCCACAATACTCCCAGCAGCAGCGGACCGATAAAGGTGCCCAGGTTGGAAGCAAAACTGTAGGTCCCGGCATGCGGTTTTTGAGCCTGTACCTTGCTGCCTACGAGCAGCGTCTGAGAGGCGATCCAGGCCATGGACTGCATGATGCCGAACAGGAGCTGGAGTCCGATCAGCGCGTAAATGGAAGGGATGAGCGGATAAAGCGGAGCCAACAAAGCCATGACGGTGGCACACAGGAGAAGCACCCGCTTCGAACCCAGCTCATCCACCAGCGCGCCGGATGAAATGGACAACAGGATCGGCAACAGGGAGACGGCGCTGACAGCCAGTCCGAGCAAGGCCGGGGGCGCGTTCAGGGCAACCGCCCAAAGCGGGACGAGCAGTGCGTTCATCGGCTGGATACCGAGGCTGAAAAAACCGGTTGCGTAGACGATGAGTGCGTAATTCATCCTGAATGAGGCTCCTTTTTTCGCTGTTTGCTGGACTATGAGTTTCTGAAGTAAAATGTGGTTTAATATCGTATTATTTCTATTTTGCTCCTTTCTCTGTTTTTTGTACAGTCTATTTATCTATTTATTGATTGGACGACTGCCGCAGATGAAAACAAACATGCCGCTCCTGGTCCCGAACAAGCCGGGAGCAACAGGAGCGGCACCATCCTAGCAACAGCGGTTGACCGACCCACTTTCGTAGCGGTTTTTCAGCGCGTACAGATAGTATTCTTTCTCCGTCATAGGAGGCCGGTCCGGATGAGTGGATCTGTGGTGTTCCAGATATTTCTGGTAGTCCGGCATGCCAAAAATCGTCTTGATGTTTGAGCGTGCCCGGCCGATCCATCCCAATACCTGTTTCACGGCTATCTACCTCCGGACGATGCAATCTTCGACTGAACAAACGGCGTTTCCATCAGTTGCAGGTTTTCCTTGCGGATCAGGATTTTGTACCAGGTCCAGAAAGCGTTCAGGATGAGCAGAACCACAACGGCGATAAAGATGATCGTCACTGCGGCATCCAGTTTGTCATTGAATACAATCTGGTGCATGACATCCATGTTGGGGGCCGGTGCCAGGAGTTGGCCCTGGGCGATCGCTTCTTCATACGGTTTTGCATGGGCATAGAATCCAATCTTTGGATCGCTGGAGAACAGCTTCATGAAAGCGGCTGACAACGTCGTCACACAGAGCCAGACAAACGGCACAAATGTGACCCAGGCGTATCGGGTTTTGCCCATCTTGATGATGATGGTGGTGGCGACAGCCAACGCGATTCCAGCCAGCATCTGGTTGGAAATGCCGAACAGCGCCCACAGGGAGTTGATCCCGCCGAAGGGATCGACAGCGCCCTGATACAGGAAATAGCCCCAGCCGAGTGTCATCAAAGCAGACGCAATCACATTGTACGCAAACACGTCCGTACGGGCGAACGGTTTGTAGAAGTTGCCGATAATGTCCTGGATCATGAAGCGGCCGATCCGGGTTCCGGCATCGATCGTGGTCAGGATGAAGACCGCCTCAAAGAGAATGGCGAAATGATACCAAAACGCTTTTGCTCCCGCCAGAAATTGCGAGAAAATCTCCGCCATCCCGACCGCCAGCGTCGGCGCGCCGCCTGTCCGCGACAGAATTGTCGATTCGCCGATCTCTTTTGCCGCATGGGTGATTTGATCCGGCGTCACCGTGAATCCCCAGGACGAGATCTTCGCAGCGGCGGCGGCAGCGTCTGTACCGATGACCGCAGCAGGCGAGTTCATGGCAAAATACAGTCCCGGATCCAGCGCGCAGGCAGCGATCAGGGCCATCACTGCAACGCCCGATTCCATCAACATGCCACCGTATCCGATCATGCGTGAATGAGATTCTTTTACCAACATTTTCGGTGTGGTACCGGAAGACACCAGAGAGTGGAAACCGGAAACCGCCCCGCAAGCGATGGTGATGAACAGAAACGGGAACAGCGGGCCGGCGAACACAGGACCAGTTCCATCGATAAACTTGGTGACGGCCGGCATTTTTAAATGGGGCAATACGAACAAAATGCCGAACGCCAGCAGGAAGATGGTGCCGATTTTGAGAAAGGAGCTGAGATAGTCACGCGGCGCCAGCAACAGCCACACTGGCAAGACAGACGCGATAAAGCCGTAGATCGCAATCATGATGGCCAACTGGTCGGCTTTGAATGTAAAAAATGTTGACCAAGTCGGATCGGCTGCCACATATTGACCTGCCCATAAAGATAAAAGCAGCAATACCAAACCGATCAGCGAGCCTTCCAGTACGCGGCCGGGGCGGATATAACGCATGTAGAGTCCCATAAATATAGCGATTGGTATTGTCATCGCAATCGTAAACACGCCCCACGGCGAATCGGCAAGCGCTTTAACGACGACCAGGCCTAGCACGGCGATCAGGATGATCATGATGGCCAGGATGCCGAACGAGGCGATCATCCCGCCAACCGGTCCGACTTCTTCCTTCGCGATTTGGCCAAGCGATTTTCCGTTGCGGCGCATGGACGCCATTAAGATCACGGTATCCTGGACGGCGCCTGCCAGTACGACACCGATGATGATCCAGAGCGCGCCAGGCAAATAACCCATCTGTGCAGCCAGTACCGGTCCCACCAGCGGTCCTGCTCCGGCGATGGCCGCAAAATGGTGGCCAAACAAGACCCATTTGTGGGTCGGCACGTAGTCTTTCCCGTCATTGTGGATTTCGGCGGGAGTGGCCCGGTTGTCGTTTACTTCAAAGATCTTGTGGGCGATAAATTTGCTGTAAAACCTATAAGCGACAGCGTAGGAACAAACGGCGGCAATGACGAGCCAGGCGGCGGAAATGGTTTCGCCACGCGCCAGCGCCAGGATTCCGAACCCGACCGCCCCCAGGACAGACACTGCCGTCCATAAGAGAATGGAAAACAGTCTTTTTTTCACAATGATCCTCCTCCACAAAAAATTCTAACATTATAAAATATGGCTGAGTACAATTATAAATTAATTTATCACAACATCAAGTGATAAAGGTTCAGTAAAAAACCAGAACATCAGATATAATGGTTATCAATGGTAAACATGCAAGGGTAAAACACGCAAGGAGGAGATCTTTGTGCAAGCAAAATCATTGCAAGAGCAAGTCGTTCTCGTGACAGGAGCGGGCCGCGGGTTGGGAGCAGCGATTGCCAAAGCGTTTGCAAGTGAGGGAGCAAAAGTGGTCATCAATTATTTCCAAAGCGAAGAGAAAGCGAATGAATTGGCGGAGTCGCTTGGTGACCGTGCGGTAGCACTCCGGGCCGATGTCCGGGATGAAGAGCAAGTGCGGGAGATGTTTTTCCGGGCAAAAGAACATTTCGCTTCTCCCGTTACAACGGTGGTCAATAATGCGCTGATTGATTTTCGTTTTGATCCGGATGCAAAGAAAGACGCATGGTCGATTCGCTGGGAGGATTACCGGAAACAGTTGGAAGGCGCTGTTCAGGGGGCATTGAACACCGTCCAGGTGGCGTTGCCCGACATGAAAGAGATGAAATTCGGGCGCATCGTCAATATCGGCACGAACCTTTTCCAAAACCCTGTCGTGGCGTATCATGATTATACGACAGCGAAAGCGGCCTTGCTCGGTTTTACGCGCAATATGGCCTGTGAGCTGGGGCAGTACGGGATTACAGTGAATATGGTGTCAGGTGGATTATTAAAGGTGACGGACGCAAGCTCCGCCACCTCGCAGGAAGTTTTTGCATTGATTGAAACGACGACTCCTTTGCGAAAAGTGACCACCCCGGAAGAAGTAGCGGATGCGGTGCTGTTCTTTGCCTCTCCTTGGGCGCGAGCGATCACCGGGCAAAATCTAGTGGTTGACGGCGGTCTGGTGATGGATTGAGCTTTTCGCAAGCTGAGAATGGTTAACGATCCGTCAGTCGGTCAAGAACCAGTTTGGTCACGGATGTGAATTCATCTCTGATGATCTCTTCTTCATCCGCGGGTATTTCCAGGTTATCGTCCTCAAGGCCCGGTGCGATGCTTGGAGAGGGTTTTCGAACCGGATGTTGTATCGACAGCTGATGCTGTTTCTTTTTCATTCGTTTTGCCTCCTCTCATTGGATCTCGGCACGATTTTCAGGGTGTATTTTTTGTGTTCTTTTTTTATAATGAGTAATAGAGAAAAACTCATTCGTGAAGTCCACATTCTCAAATGGTCTGATACAGCCGCGGGTCATTCATTGGGAGGAGGTAATCCAGCATGATGATTTTATTTCATCCGATGGACTTTCTCATATTTATCGCTTTCGGCATCGCGTTATGGGCGCAATTTAAGGTCAAGGGGAACTTCAATCGCTGGTCGCAGGTGCGCTCCTCATGCGGGATGACGGGAGCCGAGGTGGCGCGGCGGATTCTCGATTCGGAAGGGCTTTATCACGTCGACGTCGAGTTGTCTCGCGGCGGCATGTTGTCCGATCATTATGATCCGATTGCGCGGAAGGTGCGCCTCTCAGAGGAGGTGTATTACGGGAATTCCATCGCTTCGCTCTCTGTGGCTGCCCACGAGACGGGGCATGCCATTCAGCACAAGGTCTCCTATCCGATGCTGGTTCTTCGCCATCGGATCTTTCCGATTGCCAATTTCGGTTCTTCCCTGGCGCCGCTCCTGCTGATTGCCGGGTTCCTTTTCAAAGCCACGGGGCTCATTGGCCTTGGGATTCTTTTCTTCGCAGGCGCTGTGGCTTTCCAGCTGGTGACGCTTCCCGTCGAGTTCAATGCCAGCGCAAGGGCCGGGCGGAAGTTGGTGGAGATGGGATTCTTGCGGCAGGAAGAGATGCCCGGGGTTCGCAAGGTGCTCGGTGCCGCGGCGCTCACGTACGTGGCCAGCGCTCTGGTGGCCTTGCTTGAATTGATCAAGTATGTGATGATCTTTGCTAGTGCCCGCGAGGAATAAGTTTGCGATTTGACTTTTCAAAAAATAGTTTTTGCGGTATGATAGTGTTGACTATCATGTTTAAAGGGGTTTGGATGCTGAATGAAGGTGAAACCAGCCGACAAGAAGATGTCAGTTGATGATCCGGCTATACGGATGTTGTTCCGGCATCCCAATTCACTTGTAGCCACCTGGCACATCCATCAGGATTGGAAGAAGCGAATTGAAGAGATGTTTAACATTCCTTGGTCGGATCTTCCCTTTGCTTTGCGTTTGTATGATATTACAGAGCGGGAAGTAAAGGAAGACGGGCTGGACTCCTATGTAGACTACGGAATCAATCATGAATCGGGCGAATGGATCTTGTTCGGGATCGAACGCGGCAGGGTCTACTGTGTGGATCTTGGTGTGCGCATGCTGGGAGGACGGTTTTATCCCATCAGCCGTTCCAATCCAGTCGAAGTTCCGTCGTAATATGGAAAGAGCGCCGTTTTCTTCTTGGAGACGGCGCTCTTGTTTTATTTGTTCCCGCGATCCCTGATCATGCCCAGTGGCCCCCTATCTTCCTTGAGCGTTCCAGCATGACGCCGCCGGAGGTGTAACTGCGGGCACGAAGCAAGGCGGTGGATCCATATTTGCGGCGAATGTCATCCATGACGTAACCGAGGGCCCGTTTTTTCATCACATCTTCAAACAGGTTTAGCTGGATGTGGTCATCCGGAGACAGCTGGCCGAGCGACAGGCGGATGCGCCGCACCATCTCGCCGGTATAGTGTTGTTCAAACAGCTCCAGGCAGGTGCGATAGATATCCAAGGTGACGTTGGTCGGTTGACTGAGCGTTTTTGAGCAGTGAAAGCCGCTCTTTGATTCCTTTTGGCTGTAGTCGATGCCGAGGTGGACGGTACGGCCTGCCATGTTGGCCTCCCTTGCCCTTCTGGCCACTTCTTCGGCCAATTCCAGAATGATGGTCCGGATTTCAACGGGGTCGCGATAGTCCCGCAGGAGCGTAATGCCATGTCCGAAGCTTTTGGGGACTTCGCGCATTCCCGCGCCGATGACTGGCGACAGATCCACGCCCCAGGCATGGTAATAAAGTTGGCTTCCGATCATGCCGAATTTTTTCTCCAGGATTTCCCGCGGGGTATGGGCCAGATGACCTACGGTGCGAATGCCCATTTGCTGCAAGTGCCTGGCCAGTCGCGGGCCGATGCCCCAGATTTTTTGAACGGGTTGTGGCCACAGTTTTTCGGGAACTTCTTCGTACGAACAGGCTGCCAGGCCGGTTCGCTTCCCCTCGATGTCCAGGATGGCTTTGGCCAAAAATTTGTTCGGTCCGATTCCGATACAGGAAGGCAGGCCAAATTGCTCGTAAATGGCAGAGCGTATCTTCCTGCCCACCGACCAGGCGTCTCCAAAGAGCTTTTCGGTCCCGTCCACGCAGATCCACCATTCGTCGATGCTGTAGGGGTGAATGGCCTCCTTGGGAACGAACTGGTGCAGAAGGCGCGTGATCTCGAGGGATTGGCGCAGATAGTGCCGCATGCTGGGAGAAACGATGTGGATAAAAGGAAGCCGCGGCACATCAAACAACCGTTTTCCCGTGCCGATGCCATAGTCTTGTTTGAGACGGGGGGTGGCGGCCAGGACGACGCTGCCGCTCCGTTCCAGATCGCCGACGACGGCCAGATAGGTCTTTTCCGGATCCAACCGGCGCCGAACGCATTCGCAACTGGCAAAAAAAGCTTTCATATCGAGGCAGAGAACCTGATGACGAGGCAGGGTGCGATAATCCATCATGGTGCCCAGTCCTTTCTGGTCATCCCAAAATCGAATATATGTTCCCTTATCTGTCACTAATATAGGCCATCGGGGGCTGTCGTTCAATGGTAAAACGAGGAAAGCCCGCCGGTTGGCGGGGCGGAGATAAGGCGGGCAAGGCCATGATGCGGGAGGGAAATGCTCATTGATAGAAGGACAGAATGGCTTCATATTGCGGGTGAAAATGGCGGTATATCTGCTGAACCGCCTCTTGCGGAGCGCGGGCCGGTTTGTACCATCCCCGTTGGTTCATGAATTGAAAGGTGGCCGCTTGGAGCTCCAGCTTGTCATGAAGGATGTTCCAGAAAACCTCCCGCAAGTCCTGAGAATCACATTCAGTGGCTGCGTGCCTGTAACAGGAGGAAAGGTGCTTGAGGGTATCCAGACAGTCCTGCAGCAAGTCTTGATCCGGAAGCCGGGTGTTGGGTCGTTCCGTGACCGTCATCTCATCACATCCTTCCGCTTGGAATGTACTGGCTGACAGGTACAGGTTCCTGAAACAGCTGCGAATGGCACAGCGTTGTCTTTGGTTGGAATCACTGGATCCGTGTATCCGATTTGGGCAGCTGCCTCATCAGCGCGATGAAATGTTCCCGGTGCCGATCTGCCAGTTGTTCACAGAGCTTTTTCACTCCTTGATCGGAGGAATAGTCGGCATACATGCGAAATTTGGCCGCTGCTGCGTGTTCGCTTCGCAATAATTCTTCCAGCTGATGCAGTTCCACCTGTGTGAGGACATCCATGGATCGGTTTTCCTCCTTTGCGGCTGTACAGGGTGTCTTTTGTAGTATGTGCAAAGGCGCTCCAGCTATGCAAAAAAGAGCCATCAAAGCGCCTTGGAGGCGCCCCGATAGCCCTTGTGAACCGATGGGATAAATCGTTGTTTTTTCGTTGGGATTTAACGGTTGAAATACATCGTCCGGCCATTGAACAAGCGCGTTTCCGCTTTCAGCGCCTTGCCCAGGTACCGGGTAAACTCGTTTCCTTTGGCGATGTCGCCGTGGGTGGCTCCGTCGGGGAGAATGATCTGGATCATGGTCTGGTTTTGCTTGTTTTTCCCCATGCCAATGATGATCATCCGGTAATTGGGATTGTTTCCCTTCAGAATAAACCACTGTCCTTTTTTCTCTGGATGATCTTCAATGGTATACGGGAAAGCGGCGGCTGCATAATCCCAATCTAGTTGCTCGCCAGTGTGCCGGGTCATGTTGACATAGCGGCGAAACAGTTCCTTGATTTCTTCCATTGTGACAGAAGATTCTTCACTTAAAATCAATGTGGCAGCTTTCGGCACGAACCCTTCACTCCTGTATCTCATTCTTCTGCATGTGTGATCAGCAGCTGGTTTAAATTGGATCGCCTTTATTGTATCAAAAGGGGTGGAAAAAGTACACGCGAGGCATGCCAACCGGATTGTAGCAAATCTTTGAGAAATTTGCTGGTGACATGAAAAGAAATTCTGTGATATAATGGAGCACATGTAGAAAAAGAAGGAGGGGTAGGACCGATGGAGAGGCTTTATGATGAGACCGAACGCTGCCAGGTTCGTTTTGTTGGGTTGCTGACCGAGAAGGCACGTTATGATTTCTGCATCGTTTCGACGCATCAGTTTTTCGGGAAACCATTGGTCATTTGTACCCAAACCGGCCGCTCTTCACTGCTGGGTGTAGAGGATGCGACAAACCTCGAACACCTGAAGCAGGTTTACCAGATTCCAGATGATGAAGAGGCCGAGGAACTTTCCTTCTTTTTCAAGTCTGTGTTGCCCGCCAATCCGATATATGAGCAGTATAGCGAATAGAGAAGGAAGCGATGGAAGACGATGAGGTGTGTGCCTCGCGTCTTTTTTTATTGCTTTTTTTTGTATCGTGCTCAGGATTGACAAATAAAGTATAACACATTTAAAATAAAGTATAGCATATATGGGGTTGATTCAAGGGAAGGGGGACGTGCGGTAGATGGGGATCTTGGTTTGTCAGCGTTGCGAGGAGACGGTTGATTTTTTTGAAGATGAAAAGGTGAGCACGCGCTACACCGTTTGTTGCACCTGCCAGGAAGAGGAGCATGCGTCAAAGGGATCGCTGGGGGACAGGTAATCAGGAAAGCGTATCTGGATAAGGTTCTGAATCCGTGGGAAGGGGATGGCCAAAAGCCATCCCCTTTATCCCTTTATCATGATGTTTTACGCAATCGGGCGGTATTCCTTAATCACCTTTACTTTTTCCAGGGTTGGATCCTCAGGTCCCTGGACAGGAAGCCCTGCCTCCATGTTTTTTTGAATATAATCCAGGCTTTCCTGTTCGATGATTTCTCCTGGAAGGAGAATGGGAATGCCCGGGGGATACACCATGATAAATTCGGCGATAATCCGTCCAACCGCTTCCCGCAGCGGAACCAGCTCCGTATCGGCATAGAAGGCTTCCCGTGGCGAGAGCGCCAATACGGGGATGGGCGGCAGGTGGACATGAATGGGACAGGCGCTGAGCTGATGCCGAAAATCCCGGGAAAGGTGCTGAAGCGCTTTAATCAGCAGGTTGACTGTTTCATACGTGTCACCCGGGGTGATGATGCACAGGATGTTGTAAAGGTCGCTGAGTTCCACTTCAATGTTGTAATGTTCCCTCAACCAGATTTCCGCTTCATATCCGGTGATTCCCAGATCCTTGACACAGATCGGAAGTTTTGTCAGATCCAGGGCGTGGGTCGCTTCTCCGCCCAGGATCTCCGGGCCGATACAGTACAGGCCGGGGATTTCGCTAATCTGCTGGCGGGCATAGGTGGCCAATTCCAAGGCGTAGGTCAGCCGTTCATGCCCCTGTGTTGCCAGAAAACGTCTGGCCGCGTCCAGGGAAGCGAGAAGAATATATGAAGTGGAGGTGGTTGTCAACATATTCATAATCGCTTGCACCCGGTGCGGGTTCACACGCGGTCCCTGGATGTTGAGGATCGAACTTTGGGTCAGCGAACCTCCCAGCTTGTGCATACTGGTCGCAGCCATGTCGGCTCCGGCTTGCATCGCGGACATTGGCAGGCGTTCATGGAAATGGATGTGCACCCCATGCGCTTCATCGACCAGTACCGGGAGGTGATGGGCATGCGCCAGGTCAACAATTTGTTTAATATCGGCCGCGACGCCGTAGTAGGTCGGATTGATCACCAGGACAGCCTTGGCGTCGGGATGTTCTTTCAGGGCTTTGGCCAAAGCCGAGGTAGTGATTCCATGGGCAATGCCGATTCGTTCGTCCAGGACGGGATGGATGAAGACCGGGATGGCATCGGCCAGGATGATGGCCGACATGACCGACTTGTGGGCGTTACGGGGAACAATGATTTTGTCGCCGGGGCGACAGGTGGCCAGGATCATCGTCATGATGGCGCCGCTGGTTCCCTGTACGGAGAAAAACGTGTGATCAGCGCCGAAAGCTTCGGCGGCCAGGTCCTGTGCCTGCTTGATGATGCTGGTCGGATGATGGAGATCATCCAATGGACTGATGTTGATGAGGTCCATGGCCAGTACCGCATCACCGACAAATTCGCGAAACTGAGGATCCATGCCCCTCCCCTTTTTATGGCCAGGAATGTGGAAGGGCACGGGATTGCGGCGAATATGGTTGATCAGTCCTGTAAAGAGGGGGGTTTCTTCCTGCGACAATGTATATCCATTCCTCCTCATATGATGCTGCCACAAATCATTGCATCCGTGATTTAGCAGAAGTTTACAACATAAAAAGTTTACAGTAAGATCGACAAGGAAGCCATCATCTCTTATCCAATCAAAAAAAATTTGGGAAAGCAAACAGGTTGAGTATACCAGATTGGCCTTAAAATGCAACAAGGGAGAGATTGAGATGAAGACCCGAGTGACCGAGTTGTTGAAGATTGAATTGCCGATTGTGCAGGGGGGACTGGCTCACCTGGCCTATGCCGAGTTGGCCGCGGCCGTGTCAAACGCAGGCGGCCTAGGGCAAGTGACGGCCTTGACGCTGCCCAGCCCGGAAGCGCTGAGGGAAGAGATTCGCAAAGTGCGTTCCTTGACGGACAAGCCGTTTGGCGTCAATTTTGCCATTGGACAACATAACCAGTCTTATCCAGATTATCTGGAAGTGGCCATTGAGGAGAAGGTTCCGGCGATCAGCATCACAGGCGGGAACCCGAAACCGCTGCTGGATCGGCTCGCAGGAACCGGCATCGTGACAATGGTTCTGGTGGCCTCCGTGCGGCAGGCGCAAAAGGCGGAAGAGCTGGGAGCAAATATTGTGATGGCCGTGGGCAATGAAGGAGGCGGCCATCTGGGAAGAGACGAGGTCGGGACGATGGTCCTGGTCCCGCGCGTGGCCGAATCGGTCCGGATTCCGGTGTTGGCCAGCGGCGGCATCGTCGATGGCCGGGGTATATTGGCGGCGCTGGCGCTGGGTGCAGAAGGGGTGGAAATGGGAACACGCTTTATCGCAACCAAAGAATGTGTTCACGCACATGAAAATTACAAACAGAGAATTCTCGAAGCCTCGGAAACCGATACGGTGATCATCAAAAAGAGCATTGGGGCTCCTGCGCGGGCGCTGAAGAGCAAGGCGACGGAGGAAATACTGGCGCTGGAGGCGAAGGGAGTCGGTTACGAGGGATTGAAGGACCATATTTCGGGGGAAGCCAATCGCCGGGCGATTCATGAAGGGAAGATGGAGGAAGGGCATAGCTGGGCCGGACAAGGCGTCGGCCTGATCCGTGACATCCCGTCTGTGGCTGAACTCTTCGAGCGGATCGTAAAGGAGATGAACGAGGGTTATCACCGCATCGGCGGGGTATTGAGGGCAACAGTTTGAGGAAATCGGCAAGCAGGGGCAGCAGCGTCTTACGGGGACGGCCTGCCCCTGTGCCGGTTTCAATCACTGATAGCCAGCCGGTAAAGCGGGGCCAGTTGCTGAAAGGTTTGCTGAATGATTTGTTCCAATTCCGTGGGATGTTGAAGGGCCGTTTCCGTTTTCGGCAGGTGAATCCCGCACAGCACTTCAGATTTTTTCACCGTTTGCAGCCGGCGGATGAGATCCAGGAAATCCTCCTTTTTCAAATCTGAGTGGCTTTTGGCATCCGGGCGGGTGTGATCGAAAGACCAAAGGAAGTTTTCCGGGATTTGGGCAAGAAGCTTGTCCAAGTGACGGGAAAAGTTTTGCGCAAACACCGGTTTGGCTTTCTCTGCCTCCGGAAACAAAGCAAACCAGATAAAGAGATGTGAGGACCAGAGACCGACCTGAAAATGCGGATGTGCCTTGTACCCGCGTACGTTGGCGGACCATGCCACCCAGGTGCTGTCCGGGGGGTTGACGGTTCGGCGGGCATGTTTGGCGACGTGCACATGAACAGGAACTCTTAGCAGTTCGGAGAGAAAGGGTTGCAGCTGCGTGCCGATTTGCTCAAGTTTTGGGCGGATATGCGCCTTGATTTGGGTCATCCGGGGTTCCAGTCCAGGGATCTGAAAAATGTCGAAGTCCTTTTGGGTGAAGGCGGCAAAAACTGAAGTCATGCGTGGAGTCATGCGATAACCCCTTTCGTCAATTCAGAATTAGGCATTGATTTTTTATCCCATGCATATTATTATAAAACCAAAGCTTCATTAAGCCAAAAGAGGAGTTTAGACAAAGAAGAATGAATATTTCTTCAAAGGGGTGCGCAACATGGTGAAAGAGCTCATGGAAGCGTTGAAACGCAAGGACGTGGAGAAAAGAATCCCAGTGCTGCGCATGGAAATGGATTATCAGTTGGCTGTCTTGTATGAAGCGTTACAGGAACAGGATGAGGAGACGATCCGACTTTGCAAGGAGAATCTCTCGGAACTGCGAAAAGAGCTGTTGATGCTTGAAGCGTAAATGATGCCCAAATCGTTCAAAAGGGTGTACCTTTCGGTGTACGCCTTTTTGGGCTGGAGTTGGGCTTTTGTTTTGCCGGTAAAATGTAAGGGCTTACAAGACGTTTTTAAAGTTTCTAAAGTTGAAAGGGGAAAACCAGTGTCCAAAGGTAAGGTGGCAGTGATGTCACCAAGAGAAGGATAACAGCTTGCTCAGGTACCAGCAGAGCACCTATTAAGCCAATGATTCCGCAAACCCCGCTCAACCATCCCCAGTGTAACCACCATCCAGGCCTGTTTTCAGCACCAAGAGTCCGCAAGGAACACAGGATCACTCCAAGCCAGACGAGCCCCATGGCGACATACCCGCCTGTCAGCGAAAAGGCAAACCAAGCGTCCCATAGTGGTTGAAGCGATGCGCGACCGATCGGATCACTGAAAGTGGTCAAAGCGGTGAGTAGCGGTGGCATGA
The DNA here is from genome assembly GCA_002159075.1 of Bacillus thermozeamaize. Lineage (NCBI taxonomy): Bacteria > Bacillati > Bacillota > Bacilli > Caryophanales > Bacillaceae > Bacillus > Bacillus thermozeamaize. The sequence goes on along the minus strand of LZRT01000134.1, from coordinate 14,925 downwards.
CAGCCAGTTCGGCTACGAGGATGAGATACCACATTCCGAGGGCCACGATCCACAGGGGCGTGGCAGCTGGCGGTCTGCATATCTTCTGTTCACAATGTGACAGGCCCAACAGCCACAATGTCAAGCCGAACCCGAACAATAGATGCACGCCCGTCCAGTTCAAAGATTTAGAGACAGCCTCCAGCGCAAGCTCTCCAGCCCAAGGATCGGTCAGCGGAGGGTGGAACATGGTGGCCACCGGAAGCAGGAGTCCGCCGGTCAAGGTCAGTTTCCCGTCCAGAGTGAGATGGGTGGGCGCGTTGATTCGATGCACTGGTGATGCTCTCCTTTGCCGTTTTCATGCCTCCTTCACAGGTTAACCGAAGAATCAGAAGTTATCCATCCAACTTTTTGCGTTATGGGGGTTCTCCGAGGTGTACTCCGGATTTGTATGTCTCGGCCGCTTTTTCAACGCATTGCCGCACCGCATCGGGAAACGTTTGGGGATCGCTGCAATATCCTCTTGATTTTTTTTGCGGACCGTTGTACAATTGGTACTGTCTTCAAGGGACGGGGTATAGCTCAGCTTGGTAGAGCGCTTGGATCGGGACCAAGAGGCCGCGGGTTCAAATCCTGCTACCCCGACCATACATCGAAAAACGGCGTGATTCGGGTACTCCGAATCACTTTTTTGTTTTATAGAGACGATGCAATGTTTTCAAAGCAGTTAAAAGTCTATATAATGACATAAAACGATTCAAAGGATTCATCATGGGCTGCCGGAAAGGAGTTTATCATGGAAGGGTACAAGTTTTCACACACATTGCGCGTTCGTTACTCGGAAATTGACGGGCAGAAAATTGTCTTTAATGCGCACTACATGACCTATATGGACGTGGCGATTACAGAATATTTCCGGGAAGTGGTGCGCCCCTTGCCGGAAGGGGAGGAATTTGATTTTGTCCTGGTAAAGACGACCATAGAGTTTAAGGGGAGTGCCTATCTCGATGATATCCTGCGCATCTTTTGCCGGACGACACGCCTTGGAAATACGAGTTTCACCGTCCAGTTTGCGATCCAACGGGAAGAGACCAAAGAGGTGATCGTGCTCGCGGAAATCGTGTATGTATCATATGACCTCACGACGCGCCAGGCCGTACCGATACCAAAAGTGGTCAGGGAACGCATTAAAGCGTATGAGGGGATCGAGGATTGACGAATGGGCATGGCCTCTCCTTTACTTATAATAATTATTAAGTTATAATAAGTATACATTAGTTGGAGATGGTTTGACGCATGCTGCCTGACAAAAGGCAGCATGTCGTCATTTAGAGGAACTTTGTAAGAATGAAATTCGTTATCAGGGAGAGGATGAACGAAAGTGGAGGAGTTGCAGATGAACCCGTCAGAAATTCAGTCGACCAGGGATTTGATCAGGCAAAATATGGAAATCTCTGCCGTTGCGGCGAGCGGCTTGCTCATCATCGCCGGATGGCTGATGGGGCATTTTGGATGGCAAAAGGCATCTGTCGTCTCCTTTTTGCTCGCCTTTGCGATCGGCGGCTATTTCAAGGCGAAAGAAGGCCTGGAAGAACTCATTTTTGAGCGGCAGCTGACTGTCAACCTGTTGATGATTCTGGCGGCGGTGGGGTCGGCCATCATCGGGTATTGGGCAGAAGGGGCGATGCTGATCTTTATTTTTGCGCTCAGCGGGGCACTTGAAACTTATGCGATGAACAGAAGCAACCAGGAAGTCAGCAAACTGATGGCCTTACAGCCAATGGAGGCGCGGCTGTATGAGGATGGGGCGGAAAAAACTGTACCCGTGCAGGAGTTGCGCGTTGGGCAGGTCATTCTGGTCAAACCGGGGGATTTGGTCGCGGCGGATGGGACGATTATCGAAGGTTCCACGACCATCGATCAGTCGGCCATTACCGGCGAATCGGTACCTGTGGAAAAAAATCCCGGAGATGAGGTGCTGGCCGGGACAATCAATGGGAATGGGGGCATTTTGGTTCGCGTCGATAAACCGCACAATCAGACGCTTTTTCGGCGGATGATAGAGCTGGTTCAGCGGGCGCAGACGGAAAAACCGCCGCAACAGACGTTTGTGGAGCGCTTTGAAAAAACCTATGTCAAGGTGGTTTTGTTCGCTGTCCTCCTTGTTGCGGCGATTCCTCCGCTGTTTTTAGGGTGGACGTGGGAACAGGCTTTTTACCGTGCGATGGTTTTTCTTGTCGTGGCCTCTCCCTGTGCCCTGGTCGCATCCATCATGCCTGCGATTCTCTCCGCCATTTCCAATGGCGCCCGCCGCGGGGTGCTTTTTAAAGGCGGGACGCAGCTGCAGGCACTGGAGCAGATCAAGGTCATCGCTCTGGACAAGACGGGGACTTTGACCAAAGGGGTTCCCGAAGTCAAGGATGTGGTATCTCTGGTGGATGATTTGTCTGAAGAAGAACTGTTGCAGATGACGGCTTCCGTGGAGCAGTTTTCGACACACCCGCTCGCAGAGGCGGTGGTCAGAAAAGCCAGGGAATCAGGGCTGCGGCTTTTTCGCCCGGATGAGATGTCCTCAGAGACGGGATTTGGCGTTCAGGCCTTCGTGAACGGGAGTTTGTGGAAAGTCGGAAAGCGTGAATACATGGAAGTGCCGTTTTCCGACGGCGCGATCGAAACGGCTGAACGGTTGGAAAAACAAGGAAAAACGGTGATGTTTGTACAGCAGAATGAGCGGCTGGTTGGATTGTTTGCCGTGCAAGATGTCATCCGGCAGGAAGCCGTGGAAGCCATCCAAACATTGAAACGGCAAGGAATCCATACCGTGATGTTGACCGGAGATTCGCTGGCGACAGCGCAAGCGTTGGCCAATGAGGTCGGGCTGGATGAATATTACGCCAATTGCTTGCCGGATCAGAAAGTGGCGTATATCCAACAGTTGCGTAAAAAACATGGGAAGATCGCCATGGTGGGTGATGGCGTCAACGATGCGCCGGCATTGGCGAGTGCAACGGTGGGAATTGCGATGGGGGCCGGTACAGATGTCGCTTTGGAAACGGCAGATATTGTTTTGATGAAGGACGAACTGTCGTGCCTGCCCTACATGGTCCGCCTGGCCCAAAAAACGAACCGGATCATTCGCCAGAACATCGTGTTTTCAATCGCGGTGATCTGTCTTCTGATTTTGTCCAACTTTTTCCAGATCATCACGTTGCCGCTGGGTGTGATCGGACATGAAGGCAGTACGTTGCTCGTCATTCTCAACGGGTTGCGGATGCTTGGATACCGGGAATAAAATGTTTTCTTTCGCCAGATAATAAGGAAGTGTTCCAGTTGGGTGGACCGACGAGTAACGAGAAATGAGGAGAAGCAGCAAATGCGCAAGCTGGTCGCAAGAGTGTGGTTCCGCAGGTCTGTCTTGCCGAGTTGCATGGGGTTGGCCGTGTTTGCGGCCAGCCTTCTCTTTCTTTTTTTTCCTGAATCGAAGGACGTGTTCGGGGGGATCCCCGGCAATGATGAGCTCGTTGCCCCCGTTTACCGCGTCCAAACCAAAGAAAAAGTGATCGCCTTGACTTTTGACGATGGCCCGCATCCCGTCTATACGGGGAAAATCTTGAAGATGTTGCGGGACAAGGGGATTCGTGCCACCTTTTTTTTGAATGGGCACCATGTGAAGGCGCATCCTGCCCTGGCGAAACAAATCGTCCTCCAGGGACACGAAGTGGGGAATCACGGCTATTATCACCGCGATCTGACCAAGTTGTCTCCGGTGGAAATCTATCAGGATTTGGCCAAATCGGGACAGCTGATTAAACAGATTACGGGGAAAGAGGTTGCCTATTTCCGCCCGATGGGCGGCAAATTGAATCGTGACGTCGTCGCTTCAGCCCAACAACTGGGTTTTAAAATTGTTCTTTGGTCCGTGGATCCGAAGGATTGGGACATGAAGAATCCTGCCTCCATCATTGAAGAGACGCTGGTCACTGAAGCTGAAAGTGGCGATATTGTCCTCTTGCATGACGGTGGCGGCCATCAGGAGACGATGATGAAGGCGTTGGACAGGGTGATCCGGAAGTTGCAAAAAAAGGGATTTCGGTTTGTGACAGTGAGCGAACTGCTCGCCGAGTCGCGTCAGGAGCAAAAAGCGCATTTGCCCGTCCCATGATCCGGGCGGAACATACATATCCATGGCTGTTTATTCACATCATAACAACAAAGCATTGTTTGGGATGAGTTGACAGCAGGCGGCAGATTACGGGGTGAGGCGGGATGATGGAAGAAACATTTGTCGTCATTGTAAGGGCCGTTATTGCGTTTTTCACGCTGTTGATTTATGCGCGCTTGCTCGGCAAGCAGCAAATGGCCAATCTCACCTTTTTCGATTATATCAATGGCATTACGATTGGTTCGATGGCCGGCACGCTGGCTACCGACTTGTCCACGAAGGCATGGGCCCATTGGATGGGTTTGAGCACCTTTGTCGTCTTGACGATTCTCTTTCAACTCATCACGATGAAAAGCCGTTATCTGGCCAAGATTGTGGACGGGCAACCCGTTTTGGTCATTCACAATGGAAAGATGCTGGAAAGGAACATTGCCTCATCGAGGATCAAAAAAGATGAACTTTTGATGTTGCTGCGGCAGAAAAACATGTTTGACATCACGCAGGTGGCTTTTGCCATTTATGAACCGGACGGCAATCTCTCGGTGCTGCCAAAAGCGGAGTACCAACCGGTGACGCCGAAAGATCTGAATATCCCGGTAAAGCCGGCGGGGCTGATGACCGAATTGATTCTGGATGGCCAGCTGCTGGAGCAAAATCTGAAGCAACGGAAAAAGGATAAACAGTGGCTGCAGTGGCAGCTGCAGGCGCACGGGGTGAGCGATCCAAAGGAGGTTGCGTTTGCGGCCATTTTGCCAGATGGCCAGCTGTATGTAGACAAATACAGCGATCGGGTCGGAGAGGAGTTCGACATGGGGGATTATCGCGGGCCGTTTTAGCGAGGTGATGTTCATGAATACAAAATGGTTTATATACGGAGTGCCCATATTGATTCTGGCATTGAGCATTGCGGTGATGACCAGCGGGAGCCTGTTGAAAAAACCGCTTGCGGCAGATGATGATGTTTTCAGGCTGGTCCGGGAGCTGGAACAGGTGGTGAAGCAAAAGGACTGGGGCTTGGCGCGTGCAAAATCGGTGGAGGCCAACAAGGCGTGGCATCATGTGGTCAACAGGATTCAATTCAGCGTGGAGCGGGAGATGATTATGGAGATCAGCGGAACGCTGGCGCGAATCAGGGGCGCTGCTGTGGCGGAGGACGAACAGTCCGTGCTGACTGAGGTGTACTATTTCTATGACTTATGGAACAACCTGGCCAGCTAGGGAAGGGGTGAGCAGGAGTGCCGATCATCGAGGCGGTTGGGACGGCTGTTCCAGCTTATTGTCTTCATCAGACGGAAGCCAAAAAAATGGCGGAAAAATTGTTTCAGGGCATGCGCCCTTCATTGGAACGATACTTGTCCGTGTTTGATCATGCCGCCATTGAGAGGAGATATTTTTGCACCCTTCCGGAATGGTTTGAAGAGTCGCATTCATTTTCGGAAAAGAATGATTTGTATGTCCGATCGGCATGCGACCTGGGCGTGCAAGCGGCGATGAGTTGCCTCAAGGCGTGTAATCTTTCGCCGGAAGAGGTGGACCATTTGATTGTGGTATCCAGTACCGGACTGGCTACTCCCAGCCTGGATGCACGGCTGATGAATCGCTTGCCTTTCCGTGCGGATATCCGCCGCACGCCGATCTGGGGGCTCGGATGCGCAGGGGGGGCTGTCGGACTGACATTGGCCTGTGAATGGGCGAAAGCGTTTCCCCGCGGCCGTGCGCTGCTGCTGGCTGTGGAATTGTGCGGACTGACTTTTCAGCGCAACGATGTGTCGAAAAGCAACTTGATCGCCGCATCGTTATTCGCGGATGGAGCCGCAGCTGCCTTGATCAGCGGGGATGCGGCGGGCGGAGAGGGGCCGCAATGGCTCGCCAGCATGAGTACGACCTGGAATGATACGCTGGATGTGATGGGATGGAATGTGACGGACGATGGTTTGGACGTGATTTTTTCGCGAGACATTCCGGCATTTGTCCGTCGCTATTTGCCTGATGCCGTGAAGCGGTTTTTGCAGAGACAACAGCTCAAGGGGTTGGAGTGCTTGGATCATTTGATTGCCCATCCGGGTGGAGTCAAAGTCATTCAGGCTTACGCCGATATGTTTCAGGTGCCCATGGTCAAGTTCAGCTCCTCGTTGCATGTGCTGAAGAACTACGGGAACATGTCTTCGCCGACGGTGCTTTTTGTCTTGAAAGAGGCGATGAAAGAGGCGGGTTCAGGGGAGTACGGGCTGCTTTTTGCCCTCGGGCCGGGTTTCAGCGCTGAACAGGTATTGCTGCAGTGGTGAAAGGGATCGCGAGGTGATGACGGAGGTGCGATGGCTCTTTTGGATCCTGTTCCTTGGCGTGATCGTTCAACGCCTGGCCGAATTGTCGGTCGCCGCAAGAAATGGGAGGGTGTTGCGAAACAAGGGGGGATACGAAGTAGGAGGTGACCATTATAAGTATTTGGTGATGATTCACCTGTTGTTTTTCGTTTCATGGTGGGTCGAGGTGGTGATCGTACAGCCGGTGGCGCCTGAATGGTGGTGGCTTCCGCTTGGGATGTTCATCCTGGCACAGTTTGTTCGTGGATGGGTGATGCACACGTTGGGGCCTTACTGGAATACCCGGATTTACGTGGTTCCAGGCATGAATCTTGTCAAAAAAGGGCCGTACCGTTGGATGAGGCATCCGAATTATATCGTGGTGATTGTGGAGATGATCACGCTCCCTCTGATCTTTGGGGCCTGGTTTACAGCTGTTGTGCCGGCGTTGCTCAATCTGATTTTTTTGCTCAAGGTGCGCATTCCGGTTGAGGAACAGGCGCTTCAGGAAGCCCTTTATTCGACGATGCCAAGTTCTACCAGATCGGCAAAGTGAATTTGCCCTGTCACCAGCAGATGATGGTCTTCTTGATAACGCTTGACGGCACTTTCGGTTTGCCGGTCGAAGATGCCGTTGACCTTTCCTTTATAATACCCGCCCGCTTTGAGCCGGTTTTGCACGATTTGTACCAGCGAGCCCCTGGAACCTTCCACCAGGATGCGGTAATTCAGTCCTTCCGCCCCCAGCACAGGGCCGTCAATGCGAACCGGTGTATTCAGCGGCACGCGGGTGTACAGTTCTTCCACATCCTGATTGCGCATCCGGATACAGCCGCTGCTGACGGACTGGCCAATCAGATAGGGCTTGTTGGTTCCGTGGATGCCGTAAGTGCCAAAGGGGACATTCAGGCCCAGCCAGCGTGTGCCAAATCCCCCTCCCCAATCGGCCGATTTCTGGATGATCAGGTAATCGCCGATGGGGGTGGGTGTGTCAGGCGTGCCGGGGGCAATCCGGTACGTTTTTCGAATCTGGCCGTTTTCCATGAGGTGCAGCTGGCGTTGCCAAAGATTGATGTAGATGTGAACAGGCTGGTGCGAGCTTTCCGGTGGTTCCACGGCAGACGCATGAGAGGGTGGCTGCAGGCAAAAGAGGCCGAGCAACAAGAGGCCAATGAACAGTATCCATGGTGTGAATTTGGGCATGCGAATCCCTTCCGAGCTGTAGTCTGGATCGATGTGTATTTCGTTTTTTAGATTGGCCCGTTTGAACAAGAACATACCCAGACAGGAGGATCTGGGTATGGTTTCCTTGATTATTTGCTCATCATGTGTATGCCCCGGCCGAGCGCCACTTCCGCCGCTTCGGCGATGGCTTCTGAAAGGGTGGGATGCGGGTGGACGGTGAGGCTGAGATCTTCCAATGTTGTTCCCATTTCGATGGCCAGGGCCGCTTCCGCGATCATCGTCGAGGCCTCGGGGCCGACGATCTGCACGCCAAGGACGTGCTGCGTCGATTTGTCCGCGACGATGTGGACGAAGCCATCCGGTTTGTTGAGCGAGAGCGCACGGCCATTGGCCTGGAAGGGGAAGCGGGCGGTGACGACTTCAATGCCTTGTTCCTTGGCGGCGTCTTTGGTCAGGCCGACACTGGCCATTTCCGGATCGCTGAAGATGACAAAGGGCATGGCTTGGTAATCGGTTGCGCTTGGCAACCCCGCGATCGCCTCGGCGGCCACCTTGGCTTCATAATAAGCTTTGTGCGCCAGCATGGGTTCTCCCACCACGTCGCCAATCGCATAGATGTGAGGGACAGACGTTTGTTGCTGTTGGTTCACCTTGATGAAGCCGCGTTCGTTCCGTTCCACGCCGATGGCTTCCAGGCCCAGCTCGTCACTGTTGGGCCGGCGCCCGACGCTGACCAGCACGGCGTCCACGTCAAACACTTCCTCCTTGCCGCCGATTTCGGCCTTGACCTTGACGCGTTCGCCCTCGATGTCGGCAGAAGTAGCCGTCGCGTTGGTGTGAATGGTGATGCCCTGTTTTTTCAGCAGGCGCGCGGCCATCTGGACCATCGCCTTGTCAAAGCCGGGAAGGATGGTCTGCATTCCTTCCAGGATGATCACTTCGCTTCCCAGTTTGTTAAGCGCGCTTCCCAACTCCACGCCGATGTAGCCGCCGCCGATGACGAGGAAGCGCTGCGGAATGTCCTGCAGGTTGAGGGCACCGGTGGAGGAGAGGATTTTTTGTTCGTCGAAGGGAAAAGCTTTCAGTTCGACGGGCCGGGAGCCGGTGGCGATGATGCAGTGGCGGAAGCTGAGGCGTTCATTTTCGTATCCGGAGACGACGCGGACCTCATGAGGCGAGGTGAAGTAGGCTTCCCCCTTGATGACTTCCACCTGGTGGCCTTTGAGCAGCGACGCGACGCCTGAGGTCAATTGCTGAACCACCTTGTTTTTCCATTGCTGGATTTTGTCCATGTGCAGCTTGAGGCCCTGCACCGAAATGCCCATCTCTTCCGCGTGTTGCATGCGTTCATACAGCTCTGCGACGCTGATTAGCGCCTTGGAGGGAATGCATCCCCGGTTGAGACAGACGCCGCCCAGAGCCTCTTTTTCAACCAACGTCACCTGCTTGCCCAGCTGGGCGGCACGGATGGCCGCCGCGTAGCCGCCTGGGCCTCCACCGACGACGAGCACATCCACTTCACGTGAAAAGTCGCCTACAACCACCCTGTGTTACACCTCCATCAGCAAATTTTCTGGATCTTTGAGAAGTTCCTTGATATAGTTTAGCGCACGTTGGGCCAGTTCGCCATCGATGACGCGATGATCAAAGCTCAGGGAGAGAGACATCACCGGCGCCACCAGGATCTGCCCGCTGCGGACGACCGGTTTCTCCGTGATCCGGCCGACGCCGAGAATGGCCACTTCAGGATGATTGATGATCGGTGTGAAAAAGAGACCGCCAGCCGAGCCGATGTTGGTGATGCTGATCGTGCCGCCGCGCAGTTCTTCCAGGGAGATCTTGCGTTCTCTGGCTTTTTGCGCCAGTACCTGGATCGCTTGTGCCAGTTGCAGGATGCTTTTGCGATCCGCCTGATGAATCACGGGGACGATCAGGCCTTGCTCGGTGGCCGTGGCGATGCCGATGTTGTACTCGTGTTTATAGACGATCTCTTGCGCCTCGTCATCCAGTGAGGCGTTGATTTCCGGAAAGCGCCGGGCGGCCGCGATCAGCGCCTTGATGACAAATGGCAGGTAGGTTAGTTTGATGCCTTGTTCTTCTGCCCTTGGTTTTAGCCGTGTGCGCAGCGCTACCAGCTGGCTGACATCCACTTCGTCCATGATCGTGACGTGAGGGGCGGTGTATTTGGAGCGGACCATGCTCTCCGCCACGGCCCGCCGCACACCACGCAAGGGGACCCGGTGTTCCCGCGCTGCGTCTTTCTCCCTGGATGCTTGCTGAGCCGCTGCCGTTGCTGGAACCGGTTCTTGCAGCACTGTTGCCGTTGCTGGCGTACCTGCTTCTCTGGAGCCTTCAGAAGCCTCCGAAGCGGCTGCCCGCAATGCCCGGTCGACATCCTCCCTGGTAATCTGACCGTGCCGGCCCGTTCCCTGGATGAGCGAGAGATCGACGCCTTTTTCACGGGCGTATTTGCGTACGGCAGGAGTGGCCAAGATCATGGCACGCCCAGGTGCGGAGGCCGGAGGTTGCTTGTCATCGTCCGCTGCTGGCTGTTCACCGCCGGCCGGTTGGTTCTTCTGTGCCGGTTCCGGAGGCTGGATGGAGGGGGGGACCGGTTTTGCAGCACTTTTTTCGAGTGCTTGTTCGGCGATGGCAAACTGGTTTTGATCTGCCGGCTTTTCGTCGGCCGTCTGCGGCTGGCCGTCAACCTGGGTCGTTGCCTCTTCGGTAGCAAAGGTGACAAGCACGGAACCGACCCGGACGACCTCCCCTTCTTTGGCATGAAGTTTCAGGACTTTGCCGTTGACCGGCGACGGGATTTCGACCACGGCCTTGTCGGTCTGCACTTCGGCGATGATGTCGTCTTCTTTGACCTGATCGCCTTCTTTCACCAGCCATTTCACAATTTCTCCTTCGGCGATTCCCTCGCCGATGTCCGGCAAGCGAAATTCAAACGTCATCCCTTTGTTCCTCCTTAAAAAAGGTGAAATGCGATCCTAAAAATCCAGAACGTCGATGATGGCCTGTTTGATGCGATCCGACGTCGGCAACCACTGGTCTTCGATCATCGTGAAGGGATAGACGGTATCGTATCCGGTGACCCGCATCACGGGCGCCTCCAGGTGTAGAATGGCCCTTTCGTTGATCCGCGCGATGATTTCCGCCGCCGGGCCGCCGGTCTTGGGAGCTTCGTGGACGATGACGGCGCGATTGGTTTTTTGCACGGACTGGATGATCGTCTCCGTGTCGATGGGGCTTATGGTACGCAAATCGATCACTTCAATCCTGGCCTGCCGCTCCTGTTCCAGTTCCTCGGCGGCCTTGAGAGCGGCCTGAACCATTGCCCCATATGCGACGACGGTGACGTCAGCGCCTTCCCTGGCGATATTGGCCTTTCCCAAGGGAATGGTGTAATATCCTTCCGGCACTTCCTGGCGGAATGAGCGGTAGAGTTTCATGTGTTCGAGAAAGATGACCGGATCTTCCTCCTCGATTGCCGAAAGCAACAATCCCTTGGCTTCGTAAGGATTGCTCGGGATGACCACTTTCAATCCCGGGGCGTGCAGAAAATAGCCCTCGACACTGTCGGCATGAAGTTCCGGCGTACGGACGCCGCCGCCAAACGGGGAGCGAACCACCATTGGGCAATGGTAACGACCGCCTGAACGGAAACGGATTCGTGCCGCCTGGCTGAGAAGGGCGTCAAAGGCTTCAAAGTAGAAGCCGGAAAACTGGATTTCTGCGACCGGCCGAAAGCCCATGATGGCCAGCCCCACTGCAGAACCGATAATGGCAGACTCGGCCAGCGGCGTGTCATAGACCCGTTCTTCTCCGAACTCCTTTTGCAGGCCGTCCGTCGCGCGGAAAACACCGCCGTTGACGCCCACGTCTTCGCCGAAAACGAGGACTTCCGGGTAGGTTTTCAGCGCGGTGCGCAGGGCATCGTTAATCGCCTGAATCATCGTCAGGTTGGCCATCACGATTCCTCCTTTCTCAGAAAAGCGGCCTGTTCGGCCAGGTTTTCGGGCATCTTCACGTACATGGCTTCCATGAGTTCCGGGATCGTCATCGGTGGGTAGGATTCCGCCTTTTTCATGGCGGCGGCGATTTCTTCCTTGGCCTGTTCGACCGCCTCTTGTTCGTCCTGCTCCGACCAGATACCCCGCTCCTTCAGATAGATGCGGAAGCGGACAATCGGATCACGCTCCTCCTGCCAGAGGGTCATTTCTTCTTTTGTCCGGTAACGTGTCGGATCGTCACCGGCCATCGTATGCGGTCCAAATCGGTACGTCAGCGCTTCAATGAGGGTCGGGCCTTCTCCGGCCCTGGCTCTGTCCAAGGCCTCTTTGGTTACGGCATAAACAGCCAGCGGATCCATGCCGTCCACGCGCACGCCGTGAATGCCGGCGGCAACCGATTTTTGCGCGATGGTGGCACTCGCCGTTTGCTTGCCAAAGGGGACACTGATGGCGTAGCCGTTGTTTTGGCAAAAAAAGATGGCAGGGACCTTGTACACACCGGCAAAGTTCAGTCCCTCGTAAAAGTCACCTTGCGAGGTGGCGCCGTCGCCGAAGTAACAGATGGCGACCCGCTTTTCCTTGCGCAGCTTGAAGGCGCTGGCGACTCCCACGCATTGTGTCACTTGGGCGGCGATGATGATCTGGGGCGGGAGCACGTGAACGCCGTCCGGAATCTGACCGCCGTGGATATGTCCCTTGGAAAAGAGAAAGGCTTGATACAAAGGGAAGCCATGAAAAATCATCTGCGGAATGTCCCGATAGCTGGGCAGGATAAAGTCGTCTTTTTCCAGGGCAAACTGGGAGGCCAGCATGGAGGCTTCCTGTCCGGAAACCGGCGCGTAAAAGCCAAGCCGGCCCTGGCGGTTGAGACTGATGGCCCGCTGGTCGAGGACGCGGGTGAAGACCATGTTTTTCATCAGCTGGCGAAGCTGCTCGTCGGAAAGCGGCGGCACCAGATCAGGATCGGTCACTTTTCCTTCCGGGGAGAGAATCTGAATGACGGGAAAATCCTCTTGCAATTTGACGGCAAAGCCCATCCTATTCACCTCGCTGTTATAATCAGCATACTAACTGTATTATTACAGATAATTTTTACGTTTCTTAACACATACTATATCAGATCGCCAGTAATATTTGTCAATGAGGGATAACATCAGTTATGCTGGAGAGAACAAAATGATTTTTTCGCACGGAAATCATTCTCTGTTATATATTATTTATATTGCTGTTATACTGTTGTATACCATGACACGATGCAGGAGGATGTTCCAATGACCGAGCCCGTCTATCAACGGCGAATCGATAAACACCAAGTGGAAAGCATCCACCTGCAGGAACGCCGTGCGATAAAGGTCTACGTGCCCCCGGATTATACCGATAGGCGGGCCTACCCGGTGTTGTACCTGCAGGATGGAGAAGATTATTTCCGCTTTGGCCGCATTGCCACGACAGCCAATCGGCTGATCCGTGAGAGGCGAATCCAGCCGCTATTGATCGCCGGTATTCCGGTGGAGAGAGCACGCCGTTTGGCGGAATACAGTCCGGCGGGCGCCAGGTTTCGGCAATACCAATTGTTTCTTCTCAATGAAATCATCCCCTACATGGACCGAGTCTATGCAACCATTCCCGCGGCTCGCGGGCGGGTGATTGGCGGATCCTCGCTTGGAGCGACACAGGCGCTGATGACGGCGATTCAGTCGCCGCACACCTTTCGCGCTGTGCTGAGCCAGTCAGGTGCGTTCCACCCGGAGATGCATGCATGGCTGCGGCAAAACGGCAGAAACGCCCCCCTTGACGTCTACCAAACGGTCGGCATCCATGAAGCGCCGGCAGAGACACCGGGAGGGAGGTTGAACATCCTGGAATGGAACCGGCAGGTTGCGCAGATCCTCCGGGAATGCGGCATCAAGGTATGCTTTCAGGTGAAGGAAGGGGGGCATGACTGGGGATTTTGGCAGAAGGATTTGCCGGATGCGCTGGCATATCTGTTTCCGATGGCAGAGGTTTGATGGGAATGATCTTCATTGCAATAAAATCAAAAGGTATGGTACATTGGAGAGGGTATTTTCAGATATCATCCGCGTTTTATCGACAAAGGCAAGGGTTACCCAAATCGTGAAAGGTTTTTGATCGATGGAAAGGAGAACATGCGATGCGAGGAAATCTGATCCGGGCAGCCAATTCCCGTTCATCCGGTTCAGGTGAATTGGAGAAGCCTGTTGCAGATGCTGGCGGACAAGCCAGTCTGAGAGATTATATTGAGCTGACCAAGCCTGGCATTACCCTTGCCAACCTGATGATGACCTTTGCCGCCTTTTGGTTGGCTTCAGGTGGAAGACCGGATTGGCTGATGTTGGCTCTGACCATGGTTGGGACCTATTTCGCGGTCGCCTCTGGAGCCATTTTAAATAATTATTTCGACCGGGATCGGGACATTCTGATGCCCCGGACGCAACACCGTGCCCTGGCCCAGAAACGCATTTCGCCGAATGTGGCGCTCTTGCTGGCAGTGATCATGGGGGTCCTTTCCCTCATCATCCTGGGAGCAGGGCTGACAGCGCTGGGCGGAGCAGGAGAGCTGCCGGCGCTTCTGGCCTTGATTGGAATCGTTTCGTATGGGCTTGTCTATACAGGATTAAAGCGTTATACCGCCCTGGGAACCCTGTTTGGCGGGATTCCGGGTTCCATCCCGTTTGTCATTGGTTGGACAGCGGTTGTCGGCAAGATGGATTATTTCGCCTGGGTGCTCTTTTTTGTGATGTTTTTCTGGCAGATGCCCCACTTTTTGACGTTGGCGATTCTCAAGGTGGAGGATTACAAAGCGGGCGGATTTCCAATGTTTCCGGTCGTTCGCGGGGTGGATGCGACCATCCGGCAAATCCTGCTGTATACCGCAGCGCTGTTGCCGACTTCGCTCATCCTGGTGTTTAGCGGACTGGTCGGCTGGATCTACCTGATTGTGATGACGTTGCTTGGATTGGTCTTTTTGGGGCTTGCCGCATACGGGTTTTGGGCATCGAACAAGGAAGCATGGGCATTGCGGACTTTCCGCTTCTCCCTTATCTATCTGACGGCCTGGTGTATGGTGATGATTGTGGATGCCCAGCCGCTGTGACAAAATGGCGGCGGACCGGTCTTGTTCGGTGATGTCGTGTCAACCCATATAAAAATCTTACCGAAGACGGAATAGATCACTCATTTGAAAATCTAACCCAACATTCACCTCAAAGAGGTATACTTGGGTGGCTTGCCCTTACTGACCATGACCTTCCTCTTC
>LZRT01000133.1 GCA_002159075.1 Bacillus thermozeamaize | reverse complement strand
GATGTTCCTTGAAAACTAGATAGCAAAGAAGCTGGGTATTCTGAGTGTGTGGAAGAAGGTAGGAAGGGCACACGGTGGATGCCTAGGCGCCAGGAGCCGATGAAGGACGGGGCGAACACCGAAATGCCTCGGGGAGCTGTAAGCGAGCTGAGATCCGGGGATGTCCGAATGGGGGAACCCACCACCCTTTGTAGGGTGGTACCTGCAGGTGAATCCATAGCCTGCAGGGGGCAACCAGGGGAACTGAAACATCTTAGTACCCTGAGGAAGAGAAAGCAACCGCGATTTCCTAAGTAGCGGCGAGCGAACGGGAAGGAGCCTAAACCGGGCACTGCGGTGTCCGGGGTCGTGGGGCGTCTCATATGGAGTGACAAAGGAGTTGGGTAGGTGAAACGGACTGGAACGTCCTGCCGGAGAAGGTGAAAGCCCTGTAACCGAAACCTGACTCCCTCCGAGACGGACCCCGAGTACCGCGGGACACGGGAAATCCCGCGGGAATCTGGGAGGACCACCTCCTAAGGCTAAATACTCCCTGGCGACCGATAGTGGAGCAGTACCGTGAGGGAAAGGTGAAAAGCACCCCGGGAGGGGAGTGAAAGAGGACCTGAAACCGTGTGCCTACAAGCAGTCGGAGCACGTTAGATGTGTGACGGCGTGCCTTTTGTAGAATGAACCGGCGAGTGACGTTTGCGTGCGAGGTTAAGGCTTGAAAGGCCGGAGCCGCAGCGAAAGCGAGTCTGAAGAGGGCGGATAGTACGCAGGCGTCGACCCGAAACCGGGTGAGCTACCCATCTCCAGGGTGAAGGCAGGGTAAAGCCTGCTGGAGGCCCGCACCCACGCACGTTGAAAAGTGCGGGGATGAGGGGTGGGTAGGGGTGAAATGCCAATCGAACCCGGAGATAGCTGGTTCTCCCCGAAATAGCTTTAGGGCTAGCCTCAAGGGGAAAGACGCGGAGGTAGAGCACTGATTGGACGCGGGGCCCGCAAGGGTTACCAACTTCAGTCAAACTCCGAATGCCGCGGACTTGTTCCTTGGGAGTCAGACCATGGGTGATAAGATTCATGGTCGAGAGGGAAACAGCCCAGACCATCAGCTAAGGTCCCAAAATGTACGCTAAGTGGGAAACGATGTGGCGCTGCGAAGACAACCAGGATGTTGGCTTAGAAGCAGCCATCATTTAAAGAGTGCGTAATAGCTCACTGGTCGAGTGGCGCTGCGCGGAAAATGTAACGGGGCTAAGCGTACTACCGAAGCTATGGATGCCTGTATGGCGTGGTAGGGGAGCGTTCTGTCCTGGCAGAAGCCAGACCGGAAGGACTGGTGGACGGGACAGAAGTGAGAATGCCGGTATGAGTAACGAAAAGAGGGGTGAGAATCCCCTCCGCCGAAAGCCTAAGGGTTCCTGAGGAAGGTTCGTCCGCTCAGGGTCAGTCGGGACCTAAGCTGAGGCCGAAAGGCGTAGGCGATGGAGAACAGGTTGATATTCCTGTACCACATGGCTCCGCCTGAGCGATGGGGTGACGCAGGAGGGCAGGGGAAGCGCGCGGCTGGAAGAGCGCGTCCAAGCGGCAAGAGGGGTGGATAGGCAAATCCGTCCACCGGAGACCTCAAGCCGTGACGGGGAGGGAAATTTGAGTACCGAAGTCCCTGGGCTCACACTGCCAAGAAAAGCCTCTAGCGAGGAGTCATGTGCCCGTACCGCAAACCGACACAGGTAGGCGGGGTGAGGAACCTCAGGCGCTCGGGAGAACTCTCGTTAAGGAACTCGGCAAAATGACCCCGTAACTTCGGGAGAAGGGGTGCTCCTTGGGGTGAATAGCCCTGGGGAGCCGCAGTGACCAGGCCCAAGCGACTGTTTAGCAAAAACACAGGTCTCTGCTAAGCCGCAAGGCGACGTATAGGGGCTGACGCCTGCCCGGTGCTGGAAGGTTAAGGGGAAGGGTTAGTGACCACCCCAAAAAGTGTTACTTTTTGGGGGCCCTGGTTGCGAAGCTCTGAACCGAAGCCCCAGTAAACGGCGGCCGTAACTATAACGGTCCTAAGGTAGCGAAATTCCTTGTCGGGTAAGTTCCGACCCGCACGAAAGGCGTAACGACTTGGGCACTGTCTCAACGAGAGACCCGGTGAAATTGTACTCCCTGTGAAGATGCAGGGTACCCGCGACAAGACGGAAAGACCCCGTGGAGCTTGACTGCAACCTGATATTGAAACTTGGTCTGTCCTGTACAGGATAGGTGGGAGCCTTAGAAATTCGCTCGCCAGGGCGGATGGAGGCGCCGTTGGGATACCACCCTGGGCAGGCTGAGTTTCTCACCTGCCGCCCTGAATCGGGTGGAGGGACCGTGTCAGGCGGGCAGTTTGACTGGGGCGGTCGCCTCCTAAAAGGTAACGGAGGCGCCCGAAGGTTCCCTCAGCGCGGTTGGAAATCGCGCGTGGAGTGTAAAGGCAGAAGGGAGCTTGACTGCGAGACCGACGGGTCGAGCAGGGACGAAAGTCGGGCTTAGTGATCCGGTGGTACTGAGTGGAAGGGCCATCGCTCAACGGATAAAAGCTACCCCGGGGATAACAGGCTTATCTCCCCCAAGAGTCCACATCGACGGGGAGGTTTGGCACCTCGATGTCGGCTCATCGCATCCTGGGGCTGGAGTAGGTCCCAAGGGTTGGGCTGTTCGCCCATTAAAGCGGTACGCGAGCTGGGTTCAGAACGTCGTGAGACAGTTCGGTCCCTATCTGTCGCGGGCGCAGGAAATTTGAGAGGCTCTGTCCCTAGTACGAGAGGACCGGGATGGACATACCGCTGGTGTACCAGTTGTTCCGCCAGGAGCAGACGCTGGGTAGCCAAGTATGGAAGGGATAAGCGCTGAAAGCATCTAAGCGCCAAGCCCGCCTCAAGATGAGATTTCCCACAGCGCAAGCTGGTAAGACCCCTTAGAGATGATGAGGTGGATCGGTCCGGTGTGGAAGCGTGGTGACACGTGGAGCTGACGGATACGAATGGGTCGAGGACTTCTTTCACACACAAGAACTGGCTTCTTTGCTGCTAGTTTTCAGGGAACATCCCGGTTGTCTGGTGACGATAGCGGAGGGGACACACCGGTTCCCATCCCGAACACCGAAGTTAAGCCCTCCAGCGCCGATGGTACTTGGGGCGGGAGCCCCTGGGAGAGTAGGACGTTGCCAGGCAGCCGGTCAA
>LZRT01000132.1 GCA_002159075.1 Bacillus thermozeamaize | reverse complement strand
ACCCCAAGGCAGCTGAGTTCCATATAATATGTTTCTAACACCGACTCATCATACCTGCGCTGGGAACCGGGTTTGCACAGTGGACCGTTACTGCCCTGACGTCTCTTTGTCAACCCTTTATTGAGACACCAAGTAAGTTCGAAGACGCTGCAACCCCTGCTCGGATAGTCCGTGAGCTCTAGCCCACCCTTCTATCCCACCAGCCTTCTTGTCCAGGGCCTCTAAGAACAATTCCATCGTGTGGGGCTTTGCCTGATATAACTCCACCGGATTGGAATCAACACGTTCCCGATATGGCTCTTTTTCTCTCATGCGAGCCAAAATCCGTTCCATGTTCGCGTCAGTAGCTACATAGTCCGCTACGATTGCGTCCTTAACGACCCCGAGAAGCCCTAACAAAATGGCCACCACAACTCCGGTTCGATCCTTTCCCGCGTTACAGTGAATGACTGTAGCACACCGACCGACATTTCGTGCAATCAGTTCCAGCACTGCCACGATGTTGTCCCCGCCCAATTCCAAGTAACTCATGTATCTCCTGGCAAGCATGGTCCGTAGTTCTTCCGGATTTTTGACATCGAACTGGCCCACTTCGTCGACCAAAGGCAGATGGACAAATTCAAGTTCAATGCTGCTCTCCTCAGCCCACTGCGGCTTCACTCGCATTCTCTCTTCCGGTGCACGTAGATCGATAACGCTTCTAACTCCGATTTCATGCACCAGGACATGGACGTCCCGTGTCGTCAAATGGTCTAGAGTATCACTACGGAACACGGATCCAAAGACTGTCTCCCGGCCGTCACCGGTCGGTAGTCCACCCAGATCGCGAAAGTTAAACGCGCCTTCAAGTGCATATTTTCTCTCTTTTGAACGCACAGTGCTCTCCTCCTAACGCTCTACTATAAGGATCCTATCACATGCATTTACATGCATCAAAGGGCTGCAAAACCCTTACTAGAGTCGAGGGGCATTCCAGCATTCGAACGCCCTTCGCGTGGTAGATACCGTTGGCTATCGCGGCCGTGGAAGGAAAAAGAGGCTATACTGACACAAAAAAATCCATTTCGGATGTCCCGGCGAGGGCACTTCACCGTAACACGTTTCGATAACCAGCACATCCGGAGCGGTGGGCAAGCAATAGTCCAGGATATTCGGATTGCGCATGTCCCCTGGTCCAATATGTACTCCTCAAAAAGCAAACAACCAATCCCCTGCACAGGCCAGCCTTGTTTCTATCCTTACTCTCCCGCAGCCACAACAGGGACGCCCGTATCACTTTCCCGGTCCACAACAAAGACCTTTGGATAGTCTCTACGGGCTCCCCGTATGCAGCTAAGCGTGGATTGTTCTTGAAATCGTCGTACCTCTCTTTCCCATCACATTTTTCAGTTTGTACGTGCCAGGCACGTCACGCTACAACAGATTCTGGCGACAACAAGACTCACATAAGCACCGTCATAGCATCGCCTGTCGCGTCCCTGTAAAGCCTTTGTTTATTAACCATTCTCCTCAGGCAATTTTTCTCCAGCGTCGTCTAGCAATTGGATCGCTTGACGTGGGCATGACCATACCGCCATCTGTAGCATCTTCCTGTCAACATTACTGACAGAACCCACAACAACCTTTCCCTCTTGATCGAGAGAAAAAACATCGGGTAACACTTCTATACAGCGCCCGAACCCCATGCAAGCTTCCCGGTCAACCACCACACGCAATTCGCAATGCCTCCTTCTAGTGCTTAATGCTCAACCCATCACTCATGACGCTGTCTATCCAGTGCCCGCAGCAGTACTTCATGCGTGGCATGCCATACAGTGTGATAAGAATCATCGTTTATGCCTGTAAAGGCATCCGTTTCTCCACCTTCGAAGCGGCGACGGGCATCATGCAGCCGCTCAACGTAAGGGCCAATCACCTTGGAAGCAACAGGGTACTGAGTCATCAGCTCACGTAAGTTATCATCTACTGCAAACCATTTTTCGAGCACAGACACCAACTCGTCAGGATCAGGCTCCTGAATACGTATCTCTTGCCATTTGCTCGCAATCGCTTTAAACTCCCGGTCCAAGCGTTCAAAGGCATCGAAAAATAACTCCAATGTATCTTTCTCAGCTACGTCGTACCGCTGTCGGCACAAGGTTGTCAAATGGGCATCACCCTTTTCACTTAATTGGCAATAGCCAGATTCCAATGACACCCAGTCGCCCAGTTGTGACAACCCTGACCATCCCATAGACTGCAACCGTGTTTCCAATTCCTCCAACGGCACTAAGCCTCTTATCCCAACCCACAGGAGTACATCCAGTAAAGAATCTTGACTTTCCAAAGTCACAGTTTTGTTCTCCCTCCTCGAAGCCCCACTCCTGCGATTTATAACGAGCCCACCTCTTTCACACCGGAATCATTAGAAAAATTACGCAAAATATCATTGGCCTTCGCTACAAATTGTGGAACATCACGGAAAATGGTCATCCGCCCCTCGTAAACATGTCCCGTTGAGCCATCCACTGTGACCTCCACGTTGGACGGTAGCTGATCAAGGAAGCTGCCGCAACCTACTACACAAGGAATACGAAGTTCACGAGCTACGATGGCTGCGTGACAAGTAAATCCTCCTTGTTCCGTCACAATAGCCGATGCCACTTTCATTCCCGCCAAATCGTTGGGCGTGGTCTCCGGCCGAACAAGTACCACCCGTTCTCCTTTTTCAACAAGCTGAAGAGCCTCCGGTACAGAGCGCACAACTATTCCGCTTGCAACCCCAGGTGAAGCGCCTATTCCGCTTGCCAAAGGTGACGCGTTGCCTGGTTCAACCCGTTCCACGTACAACTTCTCAAAATCCAACTCTTTCAGTTGTTGTGCCGCGATCTCCTCCGTTATGATTCCTTCACTCAGCATATCCATTGTCACCCGGCACGCAGCCAAAGGACTAAGGCGAAGGCGCCTTGTTTGCAGCACCCAAACCTTTCCACCTTCAACTGTGAACTCAACATCCTGCGGGAAGCCATCCTGTTGCTCTAGCAGCTTTCCGCAATTGATTAATTCTTCGTACGTTGCTGGCGACATTGCTTTCAGTTCCTCGAGACCATTAGGCGTCACCCGACCGGCCACCAAAGCCTCCCCTTGCGCCCCAGCTAGCCATTCCCCACGGGGCTTGGGATCGCCGCTAGCGGGATCGCGTGTGAAGAGCACTCCTGTCCCTGACAGCGCGTCGCGATTTCCGTATAC
>LZRT01000131.1 GCA_002159075.1 Bacillus thermozeamaize | reverse complement strand
GCGGGGCCGTCCCTTTTGACTGGACATTGAAATGATCAGCAATCCTAAGGCGTTTACCTTTTTTCTGGACATAATGTAACCGGCCCATGAAGATTCACGGTTCGAATTGATATGTCCAAAAATTTCTTGCGAAACGTCTTTCATGGCAGTGATTTGTCCAAAGAAACCGGACCATATGTCCAAAGAATCCGGGTAAATACATATCCTGTCCGGCTGAAATGTCTAAAGATACCGGGTGAATGGCCGCCGGATCACCGCTTCGGATCAAGTCCAAATTTGTGTGTAAATTCCCTCAGTTAGAAAGGGCTGGAGTGCTACGATAAAAATGCAGTCGAAAAACCCCCTCATATGAAATAAAATGAAAGCTAACAAACGAGGGGACGGGAAACAATGAAACGTTACGACAAGGCATTTAAAGAAGAAGCTGTAAGTTTAAGCAACGAGATTGGACCAAAGAAAGCCGCTGAGCAATTGGGCGTGTCCTACTATACTTTGCAGGATTGGAGAAAGCAAAGAGCCCTGCATGGCGACGGAGCGTTTGTTGGAAGCGGACGCGCGTATGCATCTGCCGATAAAACCGCGCGCGAAATCGAATTGGAAAGAGAAATAAACGAGTTGCGCCGCGCCAATGAAATTCTTAAGGATGCACTAGCTTTTTTCGCAAAAGACCGGAAGCGGTAAAGGCTTGCCAGCTCTATGCTTACATCCGTGAACGTCGGAATCGGTGGACCGTCAAGAAGATGTGTAAAGTGCTGGCGGTCAGCGAGTCAGGCTATTACCGCAGTTTGAAGCCCACACCCCGGCAGGATCGGCAACAGCTGCTTCTGGTCAAAATCCAAGACATTATCAACGCCCATGAAGACAACAGCAATTACGGTGTCCAGCGTATTCTGCTGGCGCTGGAACAAAAGGGGATCAAGACGAGCTACAGTACCGTTTACCGAATCATGAAGAAGCATGGCCTGCTGAAGAAAGCCAAGCGTCATCCAAACGGCCTTACACGCGAGGATGCCGCAGCTCAAAAGAGCGAGAACCTGATCCAGAGAGATTTTACAGCTTCAGCCCCCAACCAAAAGTGGCTGTCGGATATCACAGAAGTCCCTTGTTCAGACGGCAAGCTCTATGTATCTGCGGTGCTGGATTGTTTCAACGGCGAAATCTTGGGCTTGGCCATGGGCGATAATATGCGTAAAGAGCTCTGCATCCAAGCCTTTGAGAACGCCTGTAAAGCAAGAAATGCACGCGGCATGATTTTCCACAGTGACCGGGGCAGCCAGTTCACAAGCCAAGCATTCCGGGAAAGTCTGGCTAAACGAAATGCCATTCAGAGTATGAGCGGCACAGGGCGCTGTTATGACAACGCCAGGATGGAAAGCTTTTTTGCCACGTTAAAGAAAGAGAAGCTGTACAAGATCAAAACGGAACGCTATCCAATGGCTTATGTGAAATCGGTCATTTTCAGATACATCATGGTCTACTATAACAGACAGCGGATCTACACCTCTAATCCAGGGGGCTGGCCCCCAGCGATATATCGCGAAAGAATGTTGTCACAAGCAGCTTAATAACGGGGTTTCAGTATGAGGGTGTTTTCAAACTGCACTTTTCTTGACAACTCCATGCCGAATAAAAAAGGGGTGCCCCAATCGCGGCACCCATGTCCGAGTCGTTACGTGTTCACCTCAATCGTGGAGGAGGGAGCAAAATTGATGATTTCCAGCACAATCGGAGAATTGGCGATAATCGGTTCCCCGTCGGCGGGCACATTGATCACCAGCGACCCGGTGCCCGACGTTCCCGGCGTATAGGTGGTGATGCCCTGCATTTGCAGCACGCCGTTAACGTACACTTTATACAGGCTGTTGTTGGTTGCCAGTTCGGGCAACTCGGTCGCTTCCGCCCCGGTATCGTCGAAAAAATCGGCGACATCGATGGTCAGCGTACCGCCCGGCTCGACTTCTTCGTCGGTGACATGGAAAAATTTTTGCGGCTGAGGCCCGGTTTCCACTGACGACGTTGCTTCAATCTGGATTTTCATGAGTTGCAGAGGCATGATCCGTACCTCCTTTGCGAATATGATCGATGCAGTAAAATCATATTCGGCCGCCATTCCGAAGGTTTGGACAAATCATCCGATAGGTGCACCTATTTTTCCCGCGCAACGTGAAATCCCACGGACTCCAAAATAATGGGGGTGCCTTTGATAATGCTTTGCCCGGTGGCGGCGATCTTCAGCGCATCGGCACTCGCTTGATACAGCTTTCCCTCCTGCAATACCCCGTTCACGTACAAATTGAAGTAGCCTTCTTGTCCAAAATCCATGAACTTGACGGCCGTCTCCCCCGTATCGTCCGCAAACTGATGAGGATGCAAAACCAATTCCTCGCCTGTCAAATGGATGTCTTCGGGAACCTGAAAGAAATATCTTTTCACCACGGGACGGATGCTGATCGGGGTGCGATCCGGACAAACCAAGCTCAGATGCTTAACGGTGAAGTGAATGCGGCGGAGGATTCTTTTTTTGTTTTTCCGTTTGATGCGCCTCGTGCGATCGGCGTGTCTTGCGTGATGAGGACATGGGCGTCGGGACGAAGATTTGCCGCACTTGCACTCACATTTGCACACACATTTGCACTTGCATTTGCATGCGGAGCAACGATGATGACACGTACATCTTACAGAAACCTTGGTCGCCTTGCATTGTAGTTTGCTCCGTTCCGACACGGATTCCACCTCCGTTTACGGCACTAACACTAATTTATGATCTGTCCCGGATGATGGGATGGGCTGTCGACGCGGAGACGGCGATTTTTTCGCGTGGAAAAAAATCGGCGGACGGGATCCGTCCGATGGCCGGCCGCGCGGTGCGCTGTTGTCCGATCCCGCCGCGCTTCAGTAAACGTTAGTAACCCGCAAGTAAAATGGCATACAGGCTTCTGATTCGCTGTACACGGAACGCAGTAAACGTAATAAAATAAGTAAACATATAAATATAAACCTAAATTTCGAAAGCCCATTGTTTCGGTAAAATCACGAGATGTTAGCGCATAACACCCTGTAAATAACAGGGAAGTTCCCAGCCAGACAACTCCCCGTCAGCGTTGAAAGGTATTCCTCCCCCCTCCCCCACCGCAAGGGGCTTTTGGTTTTCCATGTAAAATTGTGGGAATCTCTAACCTGACATGGTCGCCAGCCGCGCTTCGATTCGCTTCCACGCATGGCGGTATGGAAAGTCGTGAGCCAGTTTCAGGATGAGCTTCCGGCTGTGCCGAACGATCGTCGCCGC
>LZRT01000130.1 GCA_002159075.1 Bacillus thermozeamaize | reverse complement strand
GACGCCGGTTTACCGGCAACCCTTGACAGGAGGGGAGACGTTTCGGACAATCTCGTATACCCGGTCAGGCACCTTCCCTGACATTTTCATAGAACGATAAACCTGACATTTTCTCAGACGCTTGACATGTTAAGGGTAATGACGCTTGACAAATGAGTCTGAGAATCATTATCATTGAATATGGAGTGACGCATGGTGGAAATCATGTGATGTGATGACAAAACCAACGGAGTGAGCGGCCATGTTTATTTTTGAGAACCAGCTTTCGGTACAGAAAGGTTACGGTGAGCAAATCCGCCACCGCTTGCAATCTCTCAAGCCACAGGCAGGGTTTCCGGGCATGCTCAGTTACGAGGTGCTTCCGGGGGAACAGACGGAACATTGCGACAAGATCTGCGTCCGTTCTATGTGGAAATCGCAGCAGGACTTTCAGGAATACATGAAGAGCAGTCATTTTCAAATGACCCATTGCGCCAAGTGCCTTCCCTTTTTGTTGAAATTCCAGATTCGCTTTGACAACGCTTCCGGGCAGGAGCCAGTGTTGGAAAGCCGGCAGGTCCATTAAGTCTGTGAAGTTTTCCCAACAAACAACAGCCCTTGTTGGATGAACCCGATCATCCATCAAGGGTATTTTGTTTTAGATATAGAACTACATATGGAACAATACAGGGGCAAGAGGAAGCGCAGATGGCATGGATGGGGACATGAGGCCAGGATCTATCGTGATGGGAGGGGGGAAGCGCAGGTGTTGAAACCGGAGGCAAGGAGGGAACGGTTGTTTCGCGAACACTTCCGGCAGAATCGTGGGGGTTACGCGTTCGCGTTCGTGCTGATCATCGGGGCGGTCTTGACGCAGCTATTGATTCCAAAGGTGCTGGAATCGTTCGCCGATGCGTATGCCGCCGGGACATTGAGTCCCATCACCGCTTTGGAGCACGGTTTCTGGTTGCTGCTTGTCGCCGTCTTGATGGCGGCCATCCGTATTGCGTCGCGGCTGCGCCTGTATTACTTGGGAAGGCAATTTGAGCGCTCCGTGCGCAGCCGTTTGTTTGCGCACTGGCTTCGCCTGCCGGCGGAGTATTACCAAGGACGGCGGATTGGCGATCTGATGGCGCACGCCACCAATGATATGAACTTGTTGCGGGAGAAAGCCAACTTTGGCGTCATGATGCTGGTGGAGGCGATTTTTCTCGTCAGTCTGTCGATGGTCATGATGGGCGTTACCGTCCACCCGCTCCTGACCTTTTGGGTGTTGCTCCCATTGCCTCTCCTTTCGTTGGCTGCGTATGTTTTTCGCCGGCGTATCCAGCGGCATTCCAGGGGCGTCCAGGAGGCATTTGCCGACCTGAACACACGCGTACAGAAGTTTTGTTCCGGAATCCAGGTGATCAAAGCGTTTGTCCAGGAACCTGCCGAACTGGCACGTTATGAGGAGGCCAACCGGGCCAATGTGGAGGCCAACCGGCGGCTGATCCAATCCAGTGCGGCCTTCGCCGCGATGAGCAGCCTCATTGTCGGACTCAGCTTTCTCATTGCCATGACCTACGGCGGTTGGCTGGCGATGGAGGGGAGGATCACGCTGGGTCAATTCATCGCTTTTCATACCTACCTGGCACAGCTGATCTGGCCGATTGAGAGCATCGGCCGTGTGATCAATGTGTTTCAGCGGGCGGCGGCTGCCGAGCAGCGGATCGCCGGCATTCTGGCCATGGAGCCGTCCATCCGGGATGAGGAGGCGCTCCCTGTCCGAACGCTGAAAGGCCACATCGTCATTCGGGATCTGACCTTTTTCTATCCTGGCAACAGCCGGCCGGCCTTGCACGGGGTGACCCTGGACATTCCGGCAGGCAGTACGCTTGGGGTGGTCGGCAGGGTGGGAAGCGGGAAAAGCACGCTCGTCCAGCTGCTGCTGCGGTTGTTTGATCCCCCTCCCGGGACGATCCAGGTGGATGGCATGCCGCTGGAGAGAATCCCCCTGGCCGTACTGAGGAGCCAGATTGGCTATGTGCCACAGGACAATTTCTTGTTTTCGACGGCCATTTATGACAATATCGACTTTCACCCCGTTTCCCATACGGAGGCAGAGATTCATGGCGCTGCGTCACTGGCTCATATCCACGAGAAGATCATGCAATTCCCACGGCAATACGGCACGCTTTTAGGTGAACGGGGGGTCACGCTTTCAGGCGGGCAGCGGCAGCGGGTCTGCATGGCGCGGGCGCTGCTCAAGGAGCCTTCCATTTTAATTCTGGATGACAGCCTCTCGGCTGTGGACGCCGATACGGAGACCCGCATCCTGCAGGATTTGCGAAGGTATCGCAGCGGGCGGACGACCATTATCGTCAGCCATCGCATCTCTTCGGTGCAGGATGCCGACCAGATCATTGTGTTGGACGAGGGGAGAATCGTGGAGCAGGGGACACACGACGCGTTGTTGGCGGCGGGCGGTGTCTATGCACAGATGGCCGCCCGGCAGCAACGGGAAGAGCCTTTGCCGGAGAAGAGGCTGGATGGTGCAGGGAGGTCGTTTCATGGAAAGCGTCACACATCCGGATAAGCGGCGGGACGCGGGACAGGAAAACATGTCAGATCGGCGCCTGTTCCGGTGGATGCTTGGCTATACCCGTCCCTTCTGGCCGGTGATGTTTCTGGCCTTGTGTTTGTCCCTGCTGTTGGTGGCCGCCGATGTGGCGCGACCTTATCTGATCAAGGTGGCGATTGACAACCACATCCTTTCCCGGTCTCCGGACGGGTGGGGGTTGCTCGGGCTGGGCGCGCTCTTTCTCGGATTGGTCCTTTTCTCGTCGCTGCTTCAGTATGCCCAACAGTTTTTGCTGGAAATGACGGGACAGCGCATCATTTACAACCTTCGCCAAGAGGTGTTTGCCCATCTTGTCCGGATGCCGATGTCCTTTTTTGATCGGAACGCTGCCGGCCGCCTGGTCACGAGAGTGACCAATGACACCGAGGCGCTCAACCAACTGTACGCGCAGGTCGTGGTCAATCTGGTCAAAGAAGTGTTGCTTTTGCTCGCCATTTTCCTGGTGATGTGGCAGATGAGCCCCCTCTTGACGGGGGTCTGCCTGGCTGTCATGCCGCTGTTGTTTCTCGTCACCCAGTTGTACAGGCGTCTGGTGCGGGAAGCGCGTCGGAATGTGAGGCTGTGGTTGTCCCGCCTGAACGCTTTTTTGGGCGAGAATCTTGCCGGCATGCAGGTGATTCAGGCGTTTGTCCGCGAAGCGCAGCAGCAAAAGGCTTTTGATGAAATCAACGACGCCTATTACCGGGCGGGGATGCGGATCATGACCGTCAACTCGGTGTTTCAGCCCGTCATCGTGCTGCTCGGCAACCTGGCTCTGGCACTGTTGCTTTGGATCGGCGGAGTGGCTGCGCTGGATGACCAGGTGACCTTTGGCGTGGTGTTTGCCTTTACCCAGTATGTCCGTCAGTTTTTTGCCCCCTTGTCTGCGTTGGCTGACCGCTTCGCGCAGATTCAAAGCGCGATGGCGTCTGCTGAACGGCTGTTTGCCTTCTTGCAGGAGCCGGTGGGGCCGAAAGGACGTGCCGGGGCAGCCGCCTTGCCCAGGCCGGTGCGCGGCGAGATTGTCTTCGACAATGTCTGGTTCGCTTACGAGGAAGAGGACTGGGTGCTAAAAGGGGTCAGTTTTCAGGTGCGTCCCGGAGAGACGGTGGCTCTGGTGGGCGAGACCGGGGCGGGGAAAACCTCCATCACCCGCCTCTTGTCGCGGTTTTATGAATGTCAAAAGGGAAGCATCCGGCTGGACGGGATGGACATCCGGGAAATTCCGGTGGCCGAGCTGCGCTCCCGTATGGGGATTGTCCCCCAGGATGTGTTTCTGTTTTCCGGCGACATCGCCGGCAACATTGCGTTAAACCGTGCCGTCAGCGAAGAACGGCTGCACCAGGTGGTGCGCATGGTGGGCTTGGAGGCGTTTATCCAGTCGCTTCCGTTGGGCTTGCGGACACCGCTTGGCGAGCGGGGGGTTACCCTGTCCATGGGGCAGCGCCAGCTGCTGGCCTTTGCGCGTGCGATTGTGGATGATCCGGACATTCTGGTGCTTGATGAGGCGACCGCCCACATTGATTCGGAGACGGAGCAGGCGGTCCAGGTTGCGCTCCGCCGGATTTCCCAAGGGCGGACGATGCTGATCGTGGCTCATCGCCTGTCAACCATCCGGCATGCGGACAAGATCATTCTGCTGGAGCGGGGGCGGATTGTTGAAATGGGGACGCATGAAGCGCTGCTGGCTAAAGGAGGGCGTTACAAAGAATTGTACACATTGCAGCGCGGTCCGTTCCACTTCGTTCCGCAGTTTGATAAAATGGGTTCATCGCGAAATGGGGAGGGTTAGTATGGGTGGCAGATGGTTGGCAGGGATTATCCTGTTGGTGATAGGGGTAACCCTTCTGCTCGATAATCTGGGTTTTGCAGAAATCAGTCTGGGATGGATTTTCAGCCATTTTTGGCCTGTGATTTTGATTGTGGTGGGCGTCTCGATGATGGTTTCGCAAAAAGGAGGGGGAATGCTGGCCGGCGGGATCATTGCGCTGCTGGGAGTCCTCTTTTTGGCGCGGAATCTCGGTTGGTGGACGATTGATCTTTCCTGGTTGTGGAAAGTGTTCTGGCCGCTGGTGATCATATTAATCGGCATCCGCATCCTTTTCGGGGCATCGCAAAGAGGCAACTCCCGCTGGGCCATCATGGGCAGCATCCAGAAAACGTTTGAAAACGGGCCTTGGAAATTGGAAAGCGGAGGTTATACGGCCATTATGGGGGGGATCGAGCTGGATTTGCGCCAGGCGATCATCCCGGAAGGGGAGACGGTGATTGATGTCACCACCCTGATGGGCGGCGCAGAGATCAGGGTTCCACGCGACTTGCCCGTCATCTGTGAAGGGTCTGTTATTATGGGCGGCATGGAACTGCTTGGAAGAAGCAACGGCGGGATTTTCGCCAATCTGGAGGCCAGCCAGGGAGAACTTCATGAGGCGCCGAGGCGGGTGCGATTCCGTTGCCAGTCCATTATGGGGGGCATTGAGATCAAGGCGGTATAGCCGCTTTCGGAATGAAGTGACGGATCAAGTCAAGCCGTTTGTTGAAATCGATCAATCAGGGCATAGGGAGACAGGAAGGGAGCGATGATGGAGACAATCATAGCCAGTCTGCAGACCTTTTTTGCGTCATGGATGGATGAGTGGACCAACCTGTTGATCGCTCTCTTGATTTTTTTTGGTTTTTTGTTGCTGCGAAACATTTTTACCAAAACCGTGTTCCACAGGGTGTTGCGGTGGACCGGGAATACAAGGGCGGAATTTGTCCATTCTTTGCTGCAGGCTTATCAACGTCCCTTGCGGATGTTCTGGATTGTCATCGGGCTGTATTTGGCGCTTTTATACCTGCCCGTCTCAGGCATGGAGGGTTTCATCAACAAACTGTTTCGTTCTGTGGTGATTTTGCTCATTGCCTGGGGGCTGTTCAACCTGTCGGGCGTGTCGTCGTCATGGCTTGTCCGGCTCGGGGAACGGTATGGCCTGCAATTTGACCAAATTCTCATCCCTTTTCTCTCCCGAGTGTTTCGTTTTTTGCTGATTGCCCTGGCCTTTACCGTGCTGGCGCAGGAGTGGGGATACCGGATCGATGGCCTGATCGCAGGGTTGGGACTGGGGGGCTTGGCCATTTCTTTGGCCGCCAAGGATACGCTGGCCAACCTGTTCGGGGGCATCGCGATCATTACGGAGAAACCTTTTTCCATCGGTGACTGGATCCAGACCCCCAGTGTCGAAGGGACGGTGGAGGAGATCACGTTCCGGAGCACGCTGATCCGGACCTTTGATCAGGCGCTGGTGACGATCCCCAACTCGGTGTTGGCCAACGAGGCGATCAAGAACTGGAGCAAAATGGGAAAGCGGAGGGTCACATGCCACCTGGGGATCAGCCCACTGACGCCGCGCGAGAAAATCCAGCAGTGCGTCGATAAAATCCGGACGATGCTTCAGGAGCATCCGGACATTCACCCGGAAACCGTCCTCGTCCATTTTGAAAGGATGAACGAGAGCAGCCTGGACATTTTTTTGCACTTTTTTACCAAAACCACGGCCTGGGGAGAATGGCTGCGCGTCAAAGAGGACTGCAACTTGAGAATCATGGAAATCCTGGAAGAGGAAGGCGTCAAGCTGACCTTCCTCCAGCCAAATTGACCTGCCCTTGCCTGTTTATCAAGCGCCGAGGATTGGCGATTCCTTGTGGACGCTGTTGCCGCCAAACTGCAGCGCAATCATGCTGAGCGTCCCGTAATCGTAACTGCGGTGCAGCAGGCGGGCTTCGCGCTTGTCATCGGCAGCGCCCATGGCCAGGAAAAGGGGCATCAAGTGCTCTGCGGTCGGGACGGCCAGTTTGGCGTACGGGGCCTGCTGCGCATAGTCAAACAAGGTCTCCCGATCCCAGGCCGTCACGTGCCGGATGAGCCAGTCGTCAAAGGAGGCGGCCCAGGGGACGACATCCTCCGGAAGGCGCCGGTTCCATTCCAGCGCCCGCAGATTGTGAACCGTGGCGCCGCTGCCGAGGATCAGGATGTCCTCCCTGCGCAAGGGGGCCAATGCCCTTCCTATGCGGTACTGTTCCGCCGGTGGCCGTGCCGGATTGACGGAGATGGCCACCACGGGAATATCTGCTTGCGGATAGAGCAGTCTCAAAGGGACCCACACGCCATGGTCCAATCCGCGATGGGCATCCAGCTCTGCGTGCAATCCCTCGTTTGCCAGCAGTTGCTGGATGCGTTGGGATAATCCGGTTGACCCTTTGGCGGGATAGCGGATGTGATACATTTCCCTTGGGAACCCGTAGAAATCGTGAATGGTTTCATAGGGTTGATCGGTGTGAGTGATTGAAATGACCGGGCTCTCCCAGTGCGCCGTGAATACGATGATGCCTTGCGGCCTTTCCCATTCATGAGCTAACTGGCTGAGAAAGCGGGTATACCGGTTGTCTTCCAGAACCAGAGTGGGCGCGCCGTGACAGATGAATACGGATGGCAACATGGTGAACATCCTCCTGTCGACTGATCGCTGTCTCGTATCTTGCGTAAACCCATGTCATGTATGTGCAGCCTTGACATGGCATTTGCTGGTGATTCTCGGATAGCATAACAGCTATCTCCGCCGCAGGCAAGGGTGAAACGCTCGCGAAGTGTAGGAGGATTGTCCGTCGCGGACTATTCCTTGATCACCTTCACATGGTGAATGGAACTGTCTTCCGGGCCTTTCACCGGCAAACCTGCTTTCAGATGCTCTCTGATATAGGAGATGTTCTTCGGAGAGATCACTTCTCCCGGCAGTAAAACCGGGATCCCGGGAGGATACATGTAAATGAATTCAGCAATGATTCGCCCTGCCGCTTTCTCAAGTGGCACCATTTCCGTGTCCGCATAAAAAGCCTCTCGCGGCGGGATGGCCAAGCGGGGAATTTCCGGCAGTTTGATCTCCGGACGTTCAACATGTTGCTGGTTCGCTCGTTGTGCAGCCAACTGTCTCAGGGCAGAAATCAACCGATGAACGGTTTCTTGGGTGTCAGCCGGTGTGATGATGCATAAGATGTTATACAAATCGCTGAATTCGACCTCGATGTTGTGAGTTTTCCGCAGCCATTTCTCCGTTTCATAACCGGTGATACCGAGCCCGCGAACATGGATGGTCAATTTGGTCGGATCAAAAGCGTAGGTTGCCTCCGTTCCGAGAATTTCTTCGCCAAAACAGTACAGGCCTGGGATTTCATTGATTTTTTGACGTGCGTACTGGGCCAGATGGATAGCTTTTCCGAGCAGCTGTTGTCCGTGAAGCGCCAGCTGTTTGCGGGCGGCATCCAGAGAAGCCAACAAAATGTAAGAGGTGGAGGTTGTCGTCAGCAAGCTGTGGACCACCTGGACCCGTTTGGGGTCGATCCGTCCCTTTTGGATATTCAAGATGGAGCTTTGGGTCAGCGACCCTCCCAGCTTGTGGATACTGGTGGCCGCCATGTCGGCACCGGCCTGCATGGCGGACAAGGGAAGCAGGTGGTGAAAGTGAATGTGCGCGCCGTGGGCTTCATCGACCAGCACAGGAATGTTGTGGGCATGCGCCAATTGAACGATCTGTTTCAGATCGGTGCAAACGCCGAAATAGGTCGGGTTGATCACCAGAACCGCTTTTGTGTCGGGATGATGATTGAGCGCTTCAATAAGCGAACTGATCGGGATTCCGTGCGTAATCCCGAGCCGGCGATCCATCGCCGGAGCAACAAAAACCGGTTGTGCTCCGGCCAGGATCATGGCGGTCAGGACCGATTTGTGCACATTGCGTGGAACAATGATTTTGTCTCCGGGAGAACAGACGGACAGGATCATGGTCATGATGGCGCCGCTCGTTCCTTGTACGGAGAATAACGTACCGTCCGCGCCGAACGCATTCGCCGCCAGCTCTTGCGCTTCGCGAATGATGCCGGATGGAGCGTGAAGATCGTCGAGGGGTGCAATATTGATCAAATCGATAGACAGCGCGTTATCCCCGATAAAACGCCTGAACTCCGGCTCTATCCAGGCGCCTCTTTTGTGGCCTGGGATATGAAACTGGATGGGCTTCCGATTCGCATGTTCTGCCAATCCTGAGAACAAGGGTGTACGATTTTGATTCACATGTACCTTTCCCCTTTTCTCTGTATTTAAAAATCATACTTCGTTTGTTGATTCTTGCGTTTTTTTCCAATATTGTTCGTTTCCTGGCAAGTCATCAAACCAGGTTGCCTCTTTCGGACAATCCAAAACCATGAATTTGCCGTATTCCCCGTCTCGGGATTGATGATATTTGAGATATGCCTTGCCGTTTTCGATCGCCAGGATTTCGATCTTTCCGGAACTGTGGCTCATGCACAGCCTGACCCTTTTCCCCAATCCCGACGTCCTGGCTTTGGCCTCTTCGACGATTTTGTACACCTCTTCCAGGGTCAGGACAAAGGAACGGTTTCCGGCCACCGGCCGGTTGACAAAGAAATAATACGGAGTGACTCCCGCCCAGGACAACCGATCCAGCAATGCGCCGAGGACAACCGGGTCGTCATTTATCCCTTTTAATACCGGGGTCTGATTGACCACAATGGCTCCTGCATCATGTAAAGACTGGAAAGCCCTTTTTGCCTCTTCCGTCAGTTCACTCGGGTGGTTGACGTGTGCCATGATATAGATCCGCTGATCCACAGTAGAATGCTGGCGAATCACATCCAGCAGCTCCTGGTCCTCATAAATTCTCATGGGATTGAACACCGGCATTTTTGAGCCGATGCGGATGATTTTGACATGTTCAATAGCCCTCAACTTCTCAAGGATGAGCTGCAGTTTTTTGGTTGCCAAAATGAGCGGATCGCCGCCGGTTAGCAGCACGTTGTTGATCTCGGGAGTTCTCGCTATATAATCGATGCCATCGTTGACATCGGAAGTTACTTCCTTCACATCGGCACGGAACAACCGTTTCCGAAAGCAGTAGCGGCAATAGGCTCCGCATACTTCTGAGACCAATAGGAGAGCGGTTGTTTTATACTTGTGCTGGCAGCCTTTTGCGACATAATTGGTTTCTTCGTCCGAAGCGTCCCAACTGCCGTACTCTTCCAATTCATCTACATTGGGAATGACGATTTTTCGAATTGGATCGTTAGGGTCGGACCAATCAATCAGATTTAAATAATAGTCATTGATACGGAACACAAACTTTTCGGTTACCTGTTTTAATGCTTTCTTCTCACCTTCTGATAAGTGGGGGATCTTTTCGATATTGGTCACATACTTGGTCTTCATCACCAAGATGGCCTCCTTTTTGATCTTTTGGGTAATGGGAGGAGATGACGTTACTCGTAGTTGTAAATATACCTGGCATATTCCAGCGGGTTGATAAATGCCCGTTGCAGGGTCTTGTCATCATACGCTTTTTTGAGCGATACTTTCGCCGATTTTGCATTGCATTCGATAAACCAAATTTTTTCGTGTTCGTCCAATCCAAAGTCAATTCCGATTTCGCCAAACGGACCATAGTTTTTTTCCATGCAATCATAGACATTTAGAAGAAAATCCTCCACCTTCTTCCGCAAGCGTACCGTTTTCTCCTCGCTATAATTCAGATGGTCCTGAAAGAATTCCTCAAACCGATAAGCTTCGGAATGGGTGGTGATGGGAGAGTTTGGATGACCGATGCGCGCGCAGATGCCTACGATTTCAAGCTCACCTTGTCCGTTCCGTTGCACCTCAGCCCGGAAATCGACAGAGCGGTCGCCGATTTGCATGAGAGGAATGGCCTGCTGGATGATCACATGATCGTTGTCATGAAAGAATGGACGCGCCGTTTTGATAAAATCTTGAAACCGTCTTACAGTGCCGACGACCAGGCCATTTACGTAATAACTGTATTGATATCCCCTGTTCGGGATTCTTGTGACACGCATCACTTTTTTTCCGCGTCTTCCGTTTACCGATTTGATATAGACTTTACCGTACATCATGATGAAAGCTTTCAGATCATCTTGACAACAGTAACGAATGGTCATTGGCAAATGGGCGCGGGTTTCTTCCATCTCCAGTAAATTTAAATGGATATCCCATTTGTCAAAGTAATTTTGTGCATTGATCGACGGAATCCCCAGTTTCGAAAAAAGCTTCCTTATTTCCTGAGTGTGCCACCTGACGGAGCCGCAACGGTCATATAACACATCCGGTAAGGGAAAGGTTTTTCTTTCCCATGTCATTTTCAGTTTGTTATAGTACGTTCCCCTGACTGTCAAATTCTTGAAATTAATATCATTATCCGAAAAATAATACAAAGGGATTCCTGTTTGATGACTGGCTTGGTTCAGTTCGACAAACCGGAATTTGGAATTGAATTTGTTCCTATCAAATCTGTCGCTGTCATTTGTCAATTTGTGAATGGTGCTTCTGGAGACAAAAACACCAACTAACGGGTTGATTATTCGGTTACTGATTTTTTTTACCTCCTAACAATGAAATACGATTCACAAGGCCCCACAGGCTTTTTTTGTCAAGAATGTTGCGTACTGAAAGGTGGAAAGGAACTGAGGGGAGACGCCTTTGGTGTCTTCAAGACCAGGTATGGGTAACTTCTCCGGTTTTGCGTTTGCTTCGATAAACCATATTTTCCCGTTTCGGTCGACAGCCATATCCATTCCGATTTCCCCGTGCGGGCCAAATTCTTTTTCGATATATTGGGCGATTTTGATGGTTTCCTTCCGTAACTTTTTATCGGTAGGCATCGAATTGCATTGTCCTGTCTTTTGGAAGTAGCGATAAACTTGATCATAATTTTTATAGTTTTTCCCGATCGTTGTAATCGTCGCGCCAGGCTTTGCCACGTTGGCCTGGTTGTAAATGACTTGCCATTGGCCCGACCCGTTTTTGCAAATCAACAGGCGAAAATCCAGTCTCCTCCCTTTATAGGTGAGGACATTAATCCCTTCTTGCAAAATCAGAGGTTTGTCGCCAAAGAAGCGGTTGATCAGATGTACGATCTGATCAAAACGTTTGACGAAGGTGCTTTTCAGGACGCCATGATAGAATTTGATGACATAACCGTTTTCTGTTTTTCTGACTGTCATCACTTCTCTTCCGCGGCTGCCATAAAACGATTTGACGTAGACCAGCGGATGTTTGGCCAGCATGGTGTGAAGATCTTCAACGGACTGATAACGGATCGTCTCGGGCAGGTATGGCCGCATTTCTTTGTACTTGCTTAACTTGGTGTACAACGCCCATTTGCCCAGGTAGTCACTGTTGTTGATAAACTGGATGCCAGGATCTTCGCGAAATCGTTGCCGGATCCGTTTTACTTTTCCTTTTTGATCGGTGGGGAAATGGACTCCACAGTCATAGATAACATTGGGGAAGGGACAGGTTTGAGAGGTCCACTGATTCGATTGGGGGGCAACGGTATATCCTTGGATGGTTTTCGCTTTCCAGTCGATATGATCCGTCGAAAAAAAGTAGATCAGACATTTTGCAACCGCATTGGCCTGGATATCTTTTTTCGCTGTCAGCGGGATGTTTCCCTTGGAAAGGTTTGTAATATATGTGGGATTTACGAAGATCCCGACGACGGGACCCAAATAGATCGCATCGCCTGCTTTCCAGATGTTCAGTTTCATCCCATGCAGGAGATGAAGTTGCTCAAAAATGGTGTGTGGGAGCGACAACCGGCTAATTTTTCCCTGACGCTTTTTAAATGTGACCGTTGCATTGGAATGCCCAACATGTAAGGTGTACTTTTTGTTTTCAACGAGTTCCAGTGCTTCAAACAGATCAGCTGAGAGCAGGCACTGATTCCCATTCTCCTCCCGTCTTTTAACAGTGACATCCATATTTTTCCTCCTGTACGTGTTGTTTATAGTTTATGAAGGAATGGAGAAGTGGTCTGTGCTTTTTCTTAAAATGGATGATTGTGCTTGAGGAACAGCAACTATTGACAAAAGCGCTTTCAAGACATACTATAAAATTAACAAACATTGGACTGTTACCTGCATAAATGAAGATCACAGCTTGTGTCCATTGATCGTCTCCGATCAAGGAGCCGCAGGCGTGAGCCGGAATGACGAAGGTAAGACGGTGGAGACTTTCCGAACAATAAGGAAAGGCCATCGTCACCCTTCGTGTTCCGGTTTTTTTGATCTTGCTGACATCCTATCCATGCGAAACCATCCGACCCAATGAATCGATCATCGAACAGGAGGAATGCAGGATGATGAATTTTGCGCTTTCTGAAGAACAACAGGCGGTCAAGAAAATGGTCCGCCAGTTTGTGGACAAGGAGATCATGCCCTATATCCAGGAGTGGGATGCCAAGCAGCATTTTGAAATGAGCATCATCGACAAATTGGCTGATCTTGGCTTGATGGGCGTTTGTATCCCTGAGAAGTACGGCGGACAGGGGATGGATTATAATACGCTGGCCATTGTCTGCGCCGAGCTGGAGCGGGGGGATACGGCTTTCCGGACCGCCGTCTCGGTGCATACGGGGCTTAACAGCATGACCCTGTTGCAATGGGGGACGGAATATCAGAAGGAAAAATATCTGATCCCGCAAGCCAAGGGTGAAAAAATCGGCGCTTTTGGACTGACAGAACCCAACGCCGGTTCCGATGTGGCTTCCATTCAGACGCGTGCGGTGAAGGATGGGGATTATTACATCCTCAACGGCAGCAAGACGTGGATTTCCCTCTGTGATGTGGCGGACCACTTTCTGATTTTTGCAAAGACGGATCCCGACAAGAAGCACCGCGGGATTTCCGCCTTTATCGTGGAGCGCACTTTTCCTGGCGTGACGACGCGCGGGTTTAAAGATAAGTTGGGGATTCGGGCGGGCAACACGGGAGAGATTTTCCTCGAGGATGTCCGCGTGCCCAAGGAAAATCTCCTTGGGGAAGAAGGGGAAGGCTTTAAAATCGCCATGTCGGCGCTGGACAACGGGCGGTTCACGGTGGCAGCAGGCGCTGTCGGCCTGACGGATGCCTGTATTGAAGCCAGTGTGAAGTATGCCAATGAGCGGTACACCTTTGGCCAGCCGATCGGCAAGCACCAGCTGGTGCAGCAGATGATCGCCAAGATGGTGGCCGGCTATGAAGCCTCACAGCTCCTTGTATACCGTGTAGGTTGGATGAAAAACCAAGGCCTGCGCTGCACGCGGGAAACCTCCCTGGCCAAATGGTTTGCCTGTGACGTGGCGTTCCAGGCGGCAGTGGATGCAGTACAGATTCACGGCGCCAACGGATATTCCCATGAATTCCCAGTAGAACGTTACATGAGAAATGCCAAGGCGCCGGTGATTTATGAGGGGACGCGCGAGATTCACCAGATTATGCAGGCAGAATACGCGCTGGGTTACCGGCAGGACAAACCGCTTCGCAAGATGCTGCCGAAGTGGCCGTTTGAGGAGTAATCTTTTTCCCGCAAGATGAGACACCGACACCAGAAGGGCAGGGGAATATCCCCTGCCCTCTCCTGCTGTTTGGCCCCAGGGAACCAATGTATCGTGCCCGGAGATGGGTTACGGAATGTTGTCGAGCAAATCCCAGCGTACATCCAGTTTCTTGATTGCGCTGTCCAGAATTTTGTCTGCGTACGCCAGAAACTCATGGTGATTGCCGACCTTTCCGGTTTCTATCAGTTGTTTTTCCAGTTTTTGTTGTAACATGTCCCTTTCATATCCTTCTCTTACCTTGGGCAACTCCCAATATTCTTCTTCCGTCCAGCCGTTCATTTTCAACAGGGCTTCAAAAAACGCTTTGCCAGTGAAATCCGATTCCATGTCAGTATTGGCATCCATGCCGGACAGTGCATTCTTGGTAAAGGCGATATAATCGTCCAATTCTTGTCGGCTGACGCTGATTCCCCGTTCTTTCGCATGGCTGGCGAGCACATAGCGGCTCAGGAAATGCCGAAGAAGCTCTTGATTGCTGAGGTTGCCGGTCTTTGATTCCGGCGTCCCAAAGGCGTCTTTCAATTGGCCGTCTACGACCGTATGGTCGAAGATGGTCTCGTTGAGGCGCTCTATAAACAACTTCTGATATTTGTATTCAATGAATTCTCTTGCCGTCACCGCAAAATCTTTCCCTTGAACCAAGACGGCGTCAGGGTTCACGTTATGCAAACTCTCCGCCTTTTTCTTCACATATTCTTTGTACGCGGAATCGATGAAGGATTGGATTTGTTCTTTTGACAAATCGTTCCTCAACGGCCCGACGGACTCAACGCCGAGCAACTTGACCCCCGTTTGTGGTTCCGGCGAATGGTTGTTGACGGCATATATGACGGCTGCTGCGGCTGCGATGAGCAAGACGGCCATGGACAAGGCGATGGTGAGATGCTTGCGCATGGCGGGCCGACCCCCTAACGACGACAGGGTATGTTTGAACGGTCCGGGCATTTCAAAGGGCATGAACGCGCATACCGACCCGGGGCAAACGGAACAATGACAAAACAATAGCCACATTTCCATCTTACATCACCAGCAATTGCTTGAGAAGACTGAACAAAGTTGATCTTTTGTCATTTCATGCTTCGCGCCGGCGCCCAGACCAAAACGGGGCCTTTGATGATATCGTGCGTAGAATCAAGAACGTGCTGAGCAGGGCAACATATCGGCTGATAAACAAAAGAAGACCGCTGGCCGAGCCAGCGGAAGTTTGCGTCTTGATTTACTTGTCCGCGGATGCGGTTGCTTGTTTCAGGCTTTTCCGTTGTGATGGGCTGTGCCGTCAATGGCGGATGGGTGATTCCTCCATTTTATGTGGTGAGTGTGCGTCTACTTCTGGAATTCGGGATCTTCATAAGGCTGAGCCACCCAGCCCGCAGGGTCGATAAACAGGCGGACCGCTACGACGCGGCGGGTGTCCGTCAAAGTAAAGAAATGGGGCGTTCCTTCGGGCACAGAGATGACGTCGCCGGCATCCAGTATCGCATCGAAGTAGCCGGTTTCTTTTGGCCCCTTGATGGTAAAGATGCCGTTTCCGGCAGTGATGGCCCGCACTTCGTCTTCCGAATGGGTATGGACTTGCTCAAATTTTTTCAGCAGCTCATCCAGATTGGGCGTCTGTTCGCTGAGGCTGACGATGTCCCATTTTTGGTAGCCCCTGCGTTCAGCCAGAGAGCGGATTTCCGTATCGTAGGCGGCGAGGATTTGTTCTTTTTCTTCGTCCGTCAACAAGTATTTGTCGCGCAGATGTTCAGGAAGCTTGGAAGTGTCCCAGTGTTCGTACAGCACGCCGATGCTGTCAAGAAAGGCCTTGACATTTTCTTCTCCTTCAATCCTTTCGCCGGTGTTGCGCAAACGAATGACTGCCATGAATCATCACTCCTTTTGCAAAATGTTTGAGGGAAAGCGCATCGTTGACAACGCCCTGAGGACGCCGGATCACGATGGGGGATGTTGCAGGCGCGTCTTTTCTTTCTGCAGGGACAGCAGCCGGATTTGATACTCGAACAAAAACTCGAAAGCTTCCAAGTGCCGCTTTGCGGCAAAATCGCTGTTTCCCCAAACGTAGATGCCGTGATTGCGAATCAACACGCCCGGTACCCGACGGTCCGCCACTTTCTCCACTTCAGCCGCCAGCTTGGGGATGTCGGAGTAATTTTCGACGATGGGAACCGCGATGGTGCCGCCTTCTTCCCAGATTCCCAACGCTTTGAGCAGCTCGTGCCCCGTAAAGGTCACTTGGCCGTCGCGGGCATAGAGCTCGGAGATGATGTTGTTGGCCACCGTATGGATGTGAAAGACGGCCCGGCAATCGCTGAATTTGGCGTACAAGGCCGTATGGATGAGCGTTTCGGCCGATGGCTTCAGTCTGGTTTTGGCCAGCGGTTGCCCATCGGCATCGACGAGCAAAAAGTCTTCCGGCGTATGTTCCGATTTGTCTTTGCCGCTGGCGGTGATGGCGATGATCCGCTGCGGGGGATGCGCCGGTTCAACCAACAGCGAAAGATTGCCGCTGGTCGCCGGAAACCAGCCGCGGGCGGCAAAGCATTCCTTCATCCTTTGCAGTTTGGCGAAGGCGTGCTGGACGTCCTCCGCGTTTACGGCATTCATGGCTCCGCGCCAGACAGCCGCTTTCTCTGCCGTCCCCATGAGCCCACCTCCTTTTCAATCACCATCATCGCCAACCGCCGTCCCTGCCCGTTGTCCGCTCTGCCGGAGAATCTCGATGACGTCGTAAAACGTGGCGAACGGCCGGTGCGGGATGCCCAGTTCGGCGCATTTTTGCCGGAGAAAATCGCGGGCGATGACCAGATCGGCCAAGGTTGCCCCGGCCAGGTCGGTAATGCTGTCCCCGATGAGGATCCTTTTGAACGTTTCGGAAGGATACGAACGGATGATGGTGGTTTTGCACATGCCGCAGTCCAATTGGCAATGCTCGTCGCACGGGTGCGGCCAAAGAATGCGGATGTTTTGGCCGCCAAAATCGCTCCCGTTGCAATAAATGTCGGAAACGGGGATGGCAAACCGGGCCAGGACCGGATAGACGAAGAAGCCGATGCCGCCGCTGGTGACGAGCAGCCGGATGCCGTTTTCCCGGCAATAAGACACGAACTCCTGAAATCCGGGACGGATTTGCACGTTTTCCACCGCGTACCGGACGATTTCTTCTTTGCGCGAGGTGGGCAGGAGGGCGAACATGCGGCCCACCCCTTCCCGGATGCTGATGCGTTGCGCCAGGATATCGTCCTTGATCTGTTCCCATCCGGGCGGGTCAAAATGTTTCATGATGCTGACGATGTTGTCATTGCTGGTGATGGTTCCGTCAAAGTCGCAAAAGATCACCGTTTGCCGTTGGCCGTTGACGGTCCGTTCACAGGAGGGGGCGCCGCTCACCCTTCCGCCACCCCCCATTTTTCGATGGCGGCCCGCAATTCGGGGGCATCTGCCGCCGCCTCCCGCAATGGACGGCCGCCGACTGCGGCGGAGATGGCCGCCACAAACGCTTTTCCGCCGGCTGTCGAGCCTTGGGGATGGCCGTGAATGCCGCCGCCGGCATTGACGACGGACTGGATGCCGAAATCGCGGAACAAGAGCGGCACCAGCCCCGGATGTATCCCTGCCGACGGCGCCGGGAAAGCAGGGCGGTGGACAGATTCCTCCCGCAAATAATCGGCCACTTGCAGCGATTCCTCCCGCGGCATGGCCACCGATCCGTAGGGAGAGGGGAAAAGCACGATATCCGCCCCCGCCCAGCGCATCAGCTTGCCCAGCAGCAAGGGGGACGAAACGCCGTGGCGAGGTGAAGCGTACAGTGCGCCGCTGAAAGCCGGGTGGGCCATGATCGGCACGTTGATGTCCGGATCGGCTGCCAGACGGTGCAGGACGTCCAGCCCGTACGGGGTCACGTTCAACAGCAAACAAGAAGCCCCGGCTTCCACCAGCCGTTTCGCCTTTTCCAGCAGGCGGGTGACCGGCCCCGTCAGGTTGACGGCATAAAGAGTTTTTTTGCCCGTCCGTTCTTGCCGCTGCCGGTTCCGTCTTTCAAACGCCCGCACCCGTTCAATGTCCGGCGCCTGCTCGTCGCGGAAGAAAATTTCATCGTCTTTGACCAGATCCACGCCCCCGTCGATTTGTTTTTGGTACTCCTCTTCCAGTTCGTCCAGCGAAAGCCCGATACATTGCTTGAAAATGCTCATCAACAAAGGCCGGTCTTGCACTCCCAGCAACCGGCGGACCCCCTCAATCCCAAAACGGGGTCCGGGAAACTGGGACAACAGGAACTCCGGCAATTGCAAATCGACCAGTTTGATTTGCCCGTCCATGGACAACTTGCCGAAAACGGTGGTCAAGATGGCGGGAAAATCGGGCGTCACGTTGGCCGTCGGGTAGCCGATGGTCAGCAAAGCCCGCGGAACGCCGTCGCCGGTGGGCGGCAGTTCCTGTATTTGAAAGACCTTTCCCAGATGGGCGGCCATTTTTTCCTTTTTTTCCTGGGGCAATTCCGTCCATGTTCCGACGGTTAAACCGACCGCGATTCCTTCCGCTTTTTTGTGAAAGTCTTCGTTTCCGTGCACCAGGTATGTAGCCAGTACATAATCCTTATCTGCCGTCATTCAGTCACCGCCTTGATGTATGGCTGAGATAAAAGTTTATAAATCCAATTATAATTATAGGATTAGATAGATGATAAATGGAACCATTCTTATCTGTCAAGAGGGTTTTTCTATATCGAAAGCGGCAACTCAAAAAAGCGACAATGCCCCGATGCGGGCCACCGCTTCCCGTATCCTGTCTTCAGACGCCAGCAGGCTCACCCGCACGTAACCTTCGCCGTGCCTGCCAAAGCCGATGCCCGGAGCGACGAGAACGTGCGCCTGTTCGACCAACAGACCGGTCCATTGTTCCGAAGTGAACCCTTCAGGCACAGGCAGCCAGGCGAAAAAGGAACCGGCAGGTTTCAGCGC
Source organism: Bacillus thermozeamaize (assembly GCA_002159075.1). Lineage (NCBI taxonomy): Bacteria > Bacillati > Bacillota > Bacilli > Caryophanales > Bacillaceae > Bacillus > Bacillus thermozeamaize. Next base: position 27,156 of record LZRT01000130.1, on the reverse strand, counting down.
ATGCCAGCCGATCTTGGCCAATTCCTCAAACAGGGCATTCCGGCGGGATTCGTAAACGGCCACCAGCCGCCGCACGCACTCCTGGGAGGAGGTCAGGGCGGCGACGGCGGCTTCTTGAATGGCGCCAAAGAGACTGACGAAGTAGTGATCCTGAAGCAAGTTGATGAGACGGATCACATCCCGGTTTCCCAAGGCGAAACCGACCCGCCATCCGGCCATGTTGTACGTTTTGGACAAGGTATAAAATTCAACCCCCGTTTCCTTGGCTCCCGGTCTGGTGAGGAAGCTGAGCGGTTTTTTCCCGTCAAAACCGATGGCCCCATAGGCGAAATCGTGGGCGATGACAATCCGGTGTTCGGAAGCAAAGCGAATGGCCTCGTCAAAAAAATCCGCCGGCGCGAAAGCGCCCGTCGGGTTTCCGGGATAATTGAGAAACATCAGTTTGGCCCTTTTCAGCGCATGAGGCGGAATGGCGGAGAAATCAGGCAGAAAATCGTTTGCCCGCAGCAGCGGCATCGGCACCATTTCGGCGCCGGCGATGGCGATTCCCGACCAGTAGTCGGGATACCCCGGATCGGGGACGAGGGCGATATCTCCAGGATTCAACAGCGTTTGCGATATTTCCACCAGTCCCGTCTTCGTCCCAAAAAGAATGGCTACTTCCGTCTCCGGATCCAGATCCACTCCCTGTTCCGTTTTGTACCATTGGCAAATCGCCTCTTTCAGATGACGGAATCCGGTAAAAGGGGAATAGCGGTGATAGACCGGCTTCTCTGCCGCTTGCTGCAGGGCCCGGACGATATGGGAAGGCGTCGGGAGATCCGGGCTGCCCGTCGCCAGATTGATGAGATCCCCCTGGGCGGCATGCTTGTCGACTTTGGCGTACAAGTTGGAAAAAAACTGCTCAGGAAGCCGCTTGATTTGTTCCGAAGGTTCGATGGGAAACCGGCTGTATCGACGCATCTCGCTCCACCCTTTTTTGTTTTTTCGGTCAAAAATGATGTGTTCAGTGAGACGTAAGTCACCATGGGTCATGCATGCATCCACGTGCATACACTATATTTTTACTAATCCTAGTTGACAAAGTAAAGAGGTCGGGTTTAAATTAATCACAACGATGACATGGGAGGGAGAGTGTATGGGCCGTTATCGCGCTTTAACGGAAGCGGAAGCGGTGGAATACGTCCGCAAAATTCCTGGTTTGTTTACGGAAGGCGCCCGGCTTGTCAGCAAAGAAATCGGGGACGGCAATCTCAATCTCGTATTTCGCATTCAGGAGGAAGGACCATCCGGAAAAAGCGTCATCATCAAACAGGCGTTGCCTTACGCCCGGGTGGTCGGCGAGTCGTGGCCGCTGACGCTGGATCGTGCCCGGATTGAGAGTGAGGCCATTCGCCTGGAGGACCAATTGTGCCCCGGTTCGGTGCCGAAAATTTACCATTACGATCAGGATTTGGCGTTGACGGTGATGGAGGATTTGTCCTCGTACCAGGTGTTGCGCAAAGGCTTGATCGAACGCCGGCGGTACCCGCATTTTGCCCGCCACATCGGCAGGTTTTTGGCGAGAACGCTTTTCCTGACATCGGATTTGGCTCTGGATCCGCAGGAGAAAAAACGAAGGGTGGCCAAGTTTATCAATCCGGAGCTGTGCAAGATCACCGAGGATCTGGTGTTTACCGATCCGTATTACGATGCGCCCACCAACAGCTTCAACCCGCTGCTGAGAGAAACGATCCAGGCGATTTGGCAAAACGACGCGTTGAAGCTGGAAGTGGCCAAGCTGAAAGAAAAATTCCTGACCCAGGCGCAGGCGCTGATCCATGGCGATTTGCACACCGGCAGCATCATGGTGACCGAAGAGGATACGCGGGTGATCGATGCGGAGTTTGCTTTTTACGGTCCGATGGGCTTTGATGTCGGCGCGGTGATCGCCAATCTGCTGCTCAACTATGCGGCGCAGGAAGTGCGCATCGAGGATGCCGGGGAACGGGAGAGGAACCAGCAGTACTTGCTGGATACCATTGAGGAACTTTGGCACGTATTTGCTCAGGAATTTAAAGCGTTGTGGGAAAAAGAGGGCAAAGAGCATTTTGCTGCGGTTCCAGGCTATGTGGATGATTACTTGTTGCGGGTTTTGCAAGATGCCGCCGGGTTTGCCGGTTGCAAGATGATCCGCCGGGTGATCGGCCTGGCGCCCGTGGCGGATTTGGAGACGATTGAGGACGATTTCCAGCGGGCAAGGGCGGAAAGGCTGGCGCTGGCCATCGGGCAAGCGCTGATTTTGGAACGGGCCAAGGTGCAAGAAATCGGCGATCTGATTTCGCGAGTGCTTTCGGCGAAAGCGCAGGAGCTGGTGAAATGAGCGGGGGCTTGATCAAATCGGTGGAATTTCAAGACGACAGCCTCATTTTGCTGGATCAGACCAGTCTGCCGGAAGAAACCGTTTTTCTGCGGTTGTCCACCAGCCAGGAGGTGTGGCACGCCATCAGGTCGCTAAAGGTTCGCGGCGCCCCTGCCATCGGCATCAGCGCGGCGTACGGGCTTTTCCTGGGCGTGCGGCAGGCGGAAGAAGGAGATGTGGACGCTTTTTTTGACCTGCTGGACGAACAGGTGACATTCCTGTCTTCGGCGCGTCCGACGGCCATCAATCTTTTTTGGGCGCTGGAACGGCTGAAGCGGCGGGCGGAGCAGGAGCGGCGCCAGGGGGCCGACGTGGCCGGGATCAAGCAGGCGCTGCTGGAGGAGGCCCGGCTTATCCAACAGGAGGATGAACAGGTATGCCGCCAAATCGGTGAACATGCGCTGACCCTGTTTTCCGACGGGATGGGGATTCTGACCCATTGCAATCCGGGGAGCCTGGCCACCGCCCGGTACGGAACGGCCACCGCGCCCTTTTATCTGGCGAAGGAACGGGGATGGAACCTGAAAGTGTACGCCGGTGAAACGCGCCCTGTTTTGCAAGGCTCCCGCCTGACAGCCTGGGAACTGCAACAGGCGGGCATCGACGTGACGCTGATTTGCGACAACATGGCGGCGGCCGTGATGGCCAACGGCTGGGTACAGGCGGTGATTGTGGGAACGGACCGGGTCGCCGCCAACGGCGATGTCGCCAACAAAATCGGCACCTACGGCCTCGCCGTGCTGGCCAAGGCGCACCAGATTCCCTTTTACGTCGCCGCGCCACTGTCGTCCATCGATTTGAACACTCCTGCAGGGGCGGAAATTCCCATCGAAGAACGGCCGGCCGAGGAAGTAACCCATGGATTCGGCAAACGGACGGCGCCGGAAGGCGTCCGCGTGTACAATCCGGCTTTTGATGTCACGCCTCATTCGCTGATTACGGCTATTGTGACGGAAAAAGGAATCATCCGCCCGGATCCAAAGGAAGGCTACAGCAAGAGCCTTCGCAGGCTGTTTGAAAACGAATCGCGTTTTTGACATGTTGTTTAAGGAGGTGTCTTCAATGGCGTCTATTCCCCATGTGGTCGATACGGAATGGCTGGCACAACGTCTGGATGATCCGCGGTTGCGTTTGCTGGATGCGACGACGTTCCTCAAGATCCGGGAAGGCGGCGCGGAACTGGTTTCCGGCCGTTCCGTGTATGAAAAAGAACATATTCCGGGGGCCGTTTTCGCCGATTTGATCACCGAGCTGTCCGATCCCGACTCCCCGTTTCACTGTACAGTGCCTTCCCATGAACGATTTGCGGAAGCCATGGGCGCTCTTGGCGTCGGTGACGGCACGTATGTGGTCGTTTACGACCAGGGGGCTCCGAGCGGTTCTCCCGAGGCCAGTTCCATGTGGGCATCCCGGCTGTGGTGGCAGTTGCGTCTGGAAGGATTCGATGATGTAGCCGTGCTGGCGGGAGGCCTGTCCAAGTGGAAGGAAGAAGGCAGGCCGGTTACGTCGGAGCCTTCCTCTTATCCGTCGGCCCGTTTTACCGGGAAGCGCCGCCCCGGGCTGCTGGCCACCAAAGAAGAGGTGAAGGAAGCTTTGGGTGACCCGTCGGTGGTGCTGATTGACAGCTTGTCACCGGAAGATCATCTCGGCAAGCGGCATGTTTATCCCCGGAACGGGCATATCCCGGGAAGTGTCAATGTATTTTTCGGCAACCTTACCGATCCCAGGACGCAGCATTTTCTCGCTCCTGAAATGCTCAAAGAGATTTTCGGCCCCACCGGGGCCCTGGACCCGTCGCGCAAAGTCATCACCTACTGTGGCGGCGGCATTGCGGCCACTTGGGTGGCGCTGGCACTGGCCCAGTTGGGCCGGGATGATGTGGCGGTTTACGACGGTTCCCGCATTGAGTGGGCTTCCGATCCGTCTTTGCCGTTGGTGTCAGGGTAACAGCCTATGTTCATGGATGGGGGGAACTGGACGAATTTTGGGTGGAGACAGAAGGCGACATTGATCTCGACGGATTTTTCGATAAGTCGGATGTCCGCCGCGGGTATTCGGAAATCCGTTATACGTTTCACATCAAAACCGATGCACCCAAAGAGCAGGTGGAACAATTTGTCGCCTATCTGGAACGGCAATGCCCAGTCGGCGATTCGCTGGCCAATCCAGTAAACCTGAAATTGGAGAAAATCGTGATTGAGGAATGAACGCTTTCCAGCCGCCTGGAATGTTGCAACCGGGCGGCTTTTTTATTTGCTGGCGGCAATGTGCCGGCGGCAAAACGGAGCGGCCAAAAAAGTTGCGCGTCGGGATCGGGAGGGTTTCTCCAGGCGGGAAAGTTGAGTTATCTTATTAATTGATCAGATCCACGATTCGTTTCAGTTCATGGCAAAGGGGAAATGAGGATGGCAAGAACGGTCATGCTGGCGGGTCACGCCAAACTGCCGCAGGGGATGGCGGCGAAAAGCGTGTATGAAATGTTGACCATCACGGTGGAAGTGGACACAAAATACGGCGTGATTGTCGACGCTTCATGCACCTTGGCCACTGCTCACGCACAGCAGTTCATCAGCCGGTTGCTGAAAGGGTACAGTTTACAAGACGGCATTGAACCGATTCTGGAAGAGATTCGCCAGGCTTATCAAGGAAAAGCGCAGCAAGCCCTGCTGGCTGCCGCCAAAGACATGTATCACCAGTATCAGATGTATCAGGAGCGCCATCAGGAATGAAACCGATTGAATTGTCGCCGAAAATTTCATGCCATAAATAAGGAGCGTGAAAAAGGGAGATTTTGTTTTATTGTGATAAGATTGATAAAATAGATATGCGAACGCAAAGTGTTTAAGGGGGAGAAACGGTTGACATACAGCACCTTGCTTTTTCATGTCGAGGACCATGTGGCCACCATTACCATTCACCGGCCGGAGGCGGCCAATGCGTTTAACGATCAGATGGGAAAGGAATTGCTGGACGCGGTGATGCGTTGCGACACCGATCCGGCGATTCGCGCCGTGATTCTGACCGGCTCGGGGAGCATGTTTTGCGCCGGAGGCGATCTGAAGGGGTTTGCCCAGTTTGCGCCATCTGAGATTGAATATCGTTTCAAGGAAACCACCACGTATCTTCATGCCGCCGTATCCCGGATGAATCGAATGGATCCGCCGGTCATTGTCGCGGTAAATGGCGTGGCGGCGGGAGCAGGCCTGAGCCTGGTTTGCGCCTGCGACCTGGCGATTGCCGCCGACTCGGCCCGTTTTACCATGGCCTATACGCGTGCGGGGTTGACTCCGGATGGCTCCGGCTCCTATTTCCTCACGCGGCTGGTTGGTTTGCGGCGGGCGATGGAACTGACGCTGACCAACCGGATGCTGTCGGCCCAGGAGGCGTTGGAGTGGGGACTGATCAATCAGGTGGTTCCCGGCGAGCAACTGATGGAAGAAGCCAAGAAATTGGCGGTTCAGCTTGCCAACGGCCCGACCGAGGCGTTGGGGGCGGCCAAGCATCTGCTGTATAACGGATGGAACGAAACTCTGGAGACGCAGATGGAGTACGAGAGCCAGAGCATCGCCAGGATGGCCGCGTCGCCGGTGGGCCAGGAAGGCATCCGGGCTTTTGTGGAAAAACGTCCACCCCGCTTTCATGGTTGAGCTTTTTGAGGGGGTTCTTGGCGACTGGCGCAGTTGGCAAGGTTTCAGGGTTGAACAATATAGCCTTATGTTGATAGCCTTGATGATGTTTGTTCCGTCGTTTTGACGGACTTTTTTTTGTTTGTGCCCCGCTCTGGAAGCCGGCGCGCGCGTGGAGCCGGGCTTTTTTTGTTGGCATTTTTTCTGTAACGTCCCGATATCCGGATCATCGATACCCTTGCGTATCATCATTTAGAAATAGGCGACTTTGACAAGGATGGCTTCATCGAAATCGCAACCTGGACGAAAGACACTGGAAATGCCTATCAAGTGGAGGTTTTCCAGTTTCAAGAGGCTGACAAGGGAAACAGGTTTGCTCCGGATCCAACAGCCTACCCGGCTTATTTTCCAAAAGTGGTCAAGTACTACGAGCATCTCGTCGCACAAACGCCATATCGTGTGTACTGGTATTACCTGGCCGATGCGGCCGCCAAATCTGGACAGGCGGAAAAAGCGAAACACGCCCTGCAGCAGGGATTAGCCACATCAGAAGAAGATTACCCGGAAAACCAACGATTTCTCGATCTGGCAAAGAAATACGGCATCCCGTTGGATGATGACTAAACCGCCATAGGGGCGACCGGGTTCAGAGATCGGGGGGCATGGACATCCCGATCCTTTTGTGTTGATGTTTCGTTTCACAAATGCGTATGGCTGCCCTACTTTTAAAAGCAGAGATTGACAGAAGGAGATTCAATCGGTAAATATATCAATATATTCAAAACAATAAATATTGCAAGGAGAGGATAGGTCATGCCTACCATTCAAGCCAATGGTATCGAGATGTACTACGAGATTCACGGACAAGGGACACCGCTGGTCATGATCATGGGTCTGTCGGCCAACCTGGACTGGTGGGAACCTGAAATGATCGAACGATTGTCCAAACGTTACCGCCTTCTATTGTTTGACAACCGGGGAGCGGGACGGACGGAAAAGCCGGCCGTGGAATATTCGATTCCCATGTTTGCGCAAGATACGGCTGCTCTGATGAGCCAGGTCGGGATAGAGAAGGCGCATATTCTCGGTGTCTCCATGGGCGGGATGATCGCCCAAGAATTTGCGCTTCATTATCCTGAGCGAGTCGACAAGCTGGTGCTCGTCTGCACCAATTGCGGCGGCGCGCAGTCCGTCCCTGCCTCGCCGGAGGTGCTGGGATGGCTGGCCAATCGCAACGTCTCGCCGGATGAATTGAAGCAGCGTCAGCTGAAGCTCTTGTTTCCGGACAGTTTTGTCGCTGAACAACCGGACAAAGTGGAACGATTTTGGGAGAGAGTCAGCCGAGCGCCGATCCCATTGGAGGCGTTTCAGAGACAGCTGGGGGCGATTCAGCGGTTTGGGACATATGATCGCCTTGACCGGATCACGTCTCCGACTCTCGTCATGACGGGAAGTGAGGATATCCTGGTACCACCGAGGAATTCGGAAATTCTGGCCGAACGGATCCCGGGTGCGAGGTTGGAGATTTTTCCAGGGGGTGGTCACGGCTTCACCGGCCAGTTTCCGGAGAAGTTTTGCCAGGTAGTGGAACAATTTCTGGGCTAAGGGAAGATGTGGACAAGCTGCGGGATGCCCTGTAAGATAAGCTTGTAAGGCAGTGCCAGGAGATTGCAAAGGAGATGAGAAGAGATGAGTTTTGAGGAAAACAAGATTTTGCTGAGCGAGGCGGAGATACCTACGCATTGGTACAATATTCAGGCTGATTTGAAGAATCTTCAGCCGCCCTTGCATCCTGCGACCAAACGGCCGCTTGAGCCTTCCGATCTGCAGGCTATCTTCCCGATGGCCCTGATTGAGCAGGAGGCCAGCCGGGAGCGCTGGATTGAAATCCCGGACGAAGTGCGGGAGCTTTACCGGTTGTGGCGTCCCAGCCCGTTGTATCGGGCCCGCCGCCTGGAGAAGCTGCTGGATACGCCGGCCAGGATTTACTACAAGTATGAGGGGACCAGCCCGGCGGGCAGCCATAAACTGAATACCGCCATTCCCCAGGTGTATTACAACCGTGAAGCCGGGATTCGGCGTATCGCCACCGAGACGGGAGCCGGACAATGGGGCAGTGCCTTGAGCATGGCCTGCAAATTTTTTGGTCTGGAATGCACGGTGTACATGGTAAAAGTCAGTTACCAGCAAAAACCATACCGGCGCATCCTGATGAATAGCTTTGGCGGCCAGGTGATCGCCAGCCCCAGTGACCGGACGGAGGCAGGGCGTGCGGTGCTCAAGGCCAATCCGGATTCTCTGGGCAGCCTGGGGATTGCCATCAGCGAGGCGGTGGAGGATGCAGCCACGCATGAGGATACCAATTATGCGCTGGGCAGTGTGCTGAATCACGTATGCCTGCACCAGACGATCATCGGGCTCGAGGCCCGCAAGCAGTTGGAGAAGGCGGATGCTTATCCGGACGTGGTGATCGGCTGTTCAGGCGGGGGCAGCAACTTTGCAGGCCTGAGTTTTCCTTTTCTCCATGACAAATTGGTGGAAGGAAAGCCTGTGCGGTTCATCGCAGTCGAACCGGCAGCTTGCCCGACACTGACGCGCGGCGCGTTTGCCTATGATTTTGGCGATGTGGCGGGCCTTACGCCTTTGTTGCCGATGTATACGCTGGGCAAGGATTTCATGCCGCCGGGCATTCATGCGGGCGGGTTGCGCTATCACGGAATGGCGCCGCTGGTCAGCCACCTGTATAAGGAGGGGCTGATCGAAGCGCGGGCTTACGGACAGAATGAGGTGTTCAGCGCAGCCCTGCAGTTTGCGCAAACGGAAGGACTTCTGCCGGCTCCTGAGTCCAGCCATGCCATCCGCGCCGCCATTGACGAAGCGCTGCGCTGTAAGGAGTCTGGCGAGGCGAAGACGATTCTTTTCGGACTGAGCGGCCACGGCCACTTCGATCTGGCTGCTTATGAAGATTACCTGACAGGCGAACTGAAAGATATTGCCTATCCGGAAGAGGAACTAAAGAAAAGCCTTGAGGCGTTGCCGCAAGTCTGATCGCAAGGCTGATTTGGAAGAAAAACCCCGTGGGAACCGTTAAAGCGGCGTCCACGGGTTTTTTCGCACCCGTTAATGAAGGGGGATGACATGAAGAGGATGACGGCTGGTTGACAGCTCATGGCGGCTTGGGTAAAGCAACTTGGGTGGTCAGTACCGGTTGATAAAGGATAGCAGCTCCTGATTGAAACGATCGGTCTGTTCCAGCATCACGTAATGTCCCGCCTTGGGCAAAATGACCAGTTGGGCGCCAGGGATCTGCTCTGCCATGTACGTGGAATAGAAAGGCGGAGTGGATTGATCATCCTCGCCCGCAATGATCAACGCCGGACAAGAGATCTGATGGATGTCGTTTCTCAGGTCAAAAGCGTTGCACGCAAGATAGTCGTTCCGGATTACTTCGACGGAGATGTTCCCTTTCCGTCGTTCGATTTCCGCCTCGATAAGCTCCGCGTCCGTATGTGGAGAGAAGGAGCGGCGCATGCTGGACGGATCGTAGATGCCTTGTTCCAGATCTTGCAGGAATTGGGGATTGACCTTCAGACGGGAACCGGTGGTGACCAGGATGATGGCCTTGATCTGCTGCGGATAGTGGAGCGCCATCCACTGGGCGATGGCACCGCCCATGGAGTGGCCGACGAGAATGACGGGTTTCTCACCCACCGCTTGCTTTAACCACTCGCTCAACCAATCGGCCATCTCCTTGACGCTTGTCAACGCTTGGCCGCCTGATTGTCCATGACCTGGAAGATCCACGAAATATGCCGGACGATCCTTCAAAAGATCAAACTGATGTCGCCAGATCTGGTGTGATCCGCCTGCTCCGTGGACAAAAACCGCCGGGGTGGCGTTTGCTTCCGCGTGGCGAACTTCGCAAAAAACAGGATGTCCCTGCACCGTTTGGTACACGTCCAACTTCTCCTTTCTTTGCCATGTGCGCTGTTTCATGACGATCATATCACGGAAACATCCTGTTGCGTAGTTCTTCTTAAAAAACTGTTTACTTTTTCGAGCATTTTTACAAAAAAACAGGACGCCAAACACTTGGTGCTGACACCCCGTACGGGATGCTATCTGGCAAGGGTTACCATGGACGATGCTCGGCGATGACAACCAGCAACACGAAAATCACGAGAATTATCCCGATATTGCTTCTGAAAAAGCCACCACAATGGCCACCACTGTAATCCGACATTTGTGTTTCCCTCCTTTCTGATGGTTGTATCTTCATTGTATGCCGGTCAGTGAGCTGTGGAATCGTATAGATACCCATTTGCCGAAGGCGGCAAACTTATTTTATTAGAAACCCTGGGATGCATCCCATCGTCTCAGAGATATCCGCAATTTGAGAAAGGTATCCACGATTTGAAAAAGGATGAACAGGATGAAAGATAAATTCAAAATCAGGTGGCCCGTTCTTTTCTGGGAATCCTTTCCATGTTCATGGCCAGTCTGTCGTTGACGGGTTTATGGAGCGGCAAGAGGGATGTGAGCCATGTGGAGGCGGCGGAAGAGAAGCTGCTGGATCAGCCTTTTATTCGTGTTATCGGGACGGGCAAGGTGACGGCGGTACCTGACGAGGCTGTTCTTACGATCGGTTTACTTTTTCGAGCATTTTTACAAAAAATCAGGGCGCCAAACACTTGGTGCTTTGACGCCCCGTACGGGATGCTGTCTGGCGAGGGTTACCACCAAAAACGATGCTCGGCGATGATAACCAGCAACACGAAAATCACGAGAATTATCCCGATATTGCTTTTGAAAAAGCCACCACCGTAGCCGCCACTGTAATCCGACATTATATTTCCCTCCTTTCTGATGGTTGTACCTTCATTGTATGACGGTCACTGAGCTGTGAAATCGTATAGAGACCCATTTTCCGGAGGCGGGAAACTTATTTTTGTCAGAAACCCTGGGATGCAACCTATCGTCTAATTTGGCAGATATGGATATCGACTTTTCGGAGAAATCCACGATTTGAGAAAGGATGAACAGGATGGACGAAAGATTCAAAATCAGGTGGCCTGTCCTTTTTCTGGGAATCCTTGCCATGTTCCTGGCCAGTCTGTCGTTGACGGGTTTATGGAGCGGCAAGAGGGATGTAAGCCATGTGGAGGCGGCGGAAGAGCAACTGCTGGATCAGCCTTTTATTCGGGTGATCGGGACGGGCAAGGTGACGGCGGTACCGGACGAGGCTGTTTTCACGATCGGGGTGCGGACCCGCGCCTCTTCTGCCGATCAAGCGGTGAAGGAGAATGCCCGGAAAATGCAGGCGGTGATCGAGGCGCTCAAAAAGCAAGGCATTGCCCCGGCCGATATCCAGACGCAGGGTTACGAGATTCAGCAAGAGTTTGATTATCCAAAAGAGGGTAATCCCCGTCCCAATGGATATGCGGCCGTCAACCGCCTGAAGGTGGTGGTCAGGCAGGCGGATCGGGTGGGGGCGGTGATTGACGCGGCCACCCGGGCAGGCGCCAATGAGGCGGGAGGCGTTCTTTTTCGCATGAGCGGGGAGAAAGAAAAGGTTGTGGCACAACAAGCGCTGGAGAAAGCCCTGAGCCAGGCAGGCGCAAAAGCGCAATTGCTGGCGGAACGTGCCGGAGGCAAACTGGGAAAAGTGCTGGCGGTGGATGAGGAACCGGGACAAAAGCCGCCGGTCGTCTATCGAGAGATGGCTAAGTACGAGATGGCGCAGCAGCCGGCCAGCGATGCGGCAACCCCTGTGCCGGCGGGTGAGTTGGAATACGAGACCCAGATCCGTGTGGTTTATCAGTTGAGATGAACGAACACCCCGTGCCGACCTGGCCGGGGTGTTTTTTTTCGCGGAAGGGCCGTTCATTGCAATGGGCGTGGTTTTCCAAGTTGTCTTGCCCGAATCGACTTGCCGGCGCTGTGCCCGAGGGGGCGAGGCGCACCCTGGTGTTGCGCAGATTGGCGCTGTTCTTCTTGAACCTCTTCGCCGAACAGCAACGAGGCCTGCTGTTTTCCGGGATTTTTCCAGCGGATGGTGATTCCCTCCGAATTCATGTTGAAGGCGAACAGCATCGGGCAGAAACGGGTTATGCCCTCGGCCACTTTCATGGCGCTCATCCAGAGAATGAAGCGGGTAAAGCCGCTGGATCGGTACGGCAAGCGGGCCATCCGGCTGATCGACCAGGCAAGCCCGGCCAGGCCCAAGGTGATCCGAAACAGGGCATCCCAGGTGCCGACGTTTTTTCTCAAGCCATATCACCTCTTTCCATATGAAAATGTCATCGGCAAAATGTCATAGGCGGCAGGAGCGGAACAATGACAAGCTTTAGTATATCCGCTTTATACGTTTCTATTGCCGTCCGACACGGCGGAAGGTTGTCTATACGGACCGTAAAATCCTGTGGTAAGATGATTGAAACCAGAAAATAAGAAACAGTGGATGACAGGAGGGTTCCCGATTGACACAGCAGATTCGGCCATTGAGCGGATCCGAGATGCAAAAACTGATCGCGGTAGCCAAGCGGGAACAGGCGGGGGATGTGGTGATTCAACACGCCACCTTGATCAACGTCTATACCAATGAACTGATGGAGGCCCATATTGCCATCAGCGGCAAGCATATCGCCTATGTGGGAAGCGAGCTGCCTCCCTGTTCAGACCATACGTTGGTCATTGACGGCCGGGGGTATGTCTTGAGTCCCGGTTATTTTGAGCCGCATGCACATTCCACCCTGTTCTTCAATCCGGCAACCTTTGCCGAGAAGGCGCTCAGGCATGGGACGACGGCGATTGTGCATGACAATCTGGAGCTGTTCATGCGCCTCGATGAGGAGCAGTATCTTGAAGCCCTTGATGCATTCGCCAAATTCCCTGTAAAAATGTTCTGGGGAGCCCGTCTGGATGCCCAGACGGCCAACGATGAAATGGTTCGGCGTTTTGCCCCTGAAAGGATCAGGCGGCTGCTTGCTCACCCCTTCGTCCTGCAGGTGGGCGAGCTGACCGATTGGCCCAGGCTGCTTGCCGGGGATGAACAGATGATTGAAAATGTCCTTTCGGCCCAATCGTTCGGGAAGCGGGTGGAAGGACATTTTCCCGGCGCCTCCGGGGGGACCTTGAATGCAGCTGCGGCCGCAGGGGTACGGGCCTGTCACGAAAGCATCCGGAGCGATGACGTCATTCAACGGCTGCGTTTGGGGATGTATGCCACGCTGCGGCTCAGTCCCATCCGGCCCGATTTGCCCGAATTGGTTAAGGGGCTGTTGAAGGAGAACATTTGCTGGAGCAACCGGCTGATGATGACCACGGATGGCCCGACACCGCCGATGCTTGAAAAAGGGCTGACGGATTATCTGTTGCGGGAGGCGATGGAGGCCGGCCTGGAACCCATTACTGCGTACCGGCTTGTCACGCTCAATCCGGCCACGTATTATGGATTGGACGGCGAGTTGGGCGGCATTGCCCCCGGCCGGTTGGCTGACATTCTGTTTCTTCGGGATCTCCGCCAGCCGCGGCCGCAAAAGGTCATGGCAGAAGGGAAGATGGTCGCCGAGTCGGACAAACTCAACGTGGAACTTCTGTTGCCGGAAGTTATCCGTGTCGCCAGCAGCGGGAAATATGGCCCAAGGAAGGTGGAGGAGTCCCTGTTCCGATTGCCTGTCCGGACGGCTCAGGAACAGATGGAATTTCCGGTCATTCAGCTTCGCGATGCCGTAATCACCACCGTTCACATGGAAACTTTTCCGGTCCGGTCTGGCCAGCTGGATTGGACGTCCAATGAAGGGCTCGTCCTGGCCAGTCTCATTGACCGGCAAGGCCGTTGGGTCTGCAACGGCTTATTGCGGGGATTTGCCCGCCAACTGGACGGCCTGGCCGCTTCCGTGGCAGTGGGCGGCGATTTGCTGGTGCTCGGCCAGGATACAGCAGCCATGGCCAAGGCCCTCCGCCGCCTGCTGGAACTGAAGGGCGGCGTCGTCCTGGTGGATCGCCAGCAGGTGAGCTTTGAAATCCAGCTGCCGATTTATTCCTCGATGAGTCCGGAACCGTATGACGTGATTGCAGCGGCGGCAGGCCAGTTGTACCGGCACTTGCGCGAGGCCGGGTATGTCCATCTCGACCCGGTGTATTCCTTGATGTTCCTGCCGGCCACCCATCTCCCCTATGTGCGGCTGACGCCGCAAGGCATCTATTCGGTGAAGGAACGGCAGGTTCTGTACCCGTCCATTTCTCTTGACCATGAAGGTGAGAACGATGATTTGTAATGGGAATGAGCGGATCGTCCGCTGCCTGAAATGGGGCATGATAGCGTTCCTCATCGCTTTGACGGCAGGTTGCGGGTATGTGCAGCCGGAACCGAAAACGCCGCCCCCGGCACCCCTGCCGGAAGACAAGAGTCCGCAAGAGCAGCCCATCACCGCGCCGCTAACGGGTCTGCCGGCCGATGCGCCGGTCGATGAACGGGTGGTGGCGGTGATGATCGAAAACCATAACCAGGCCCGGCCGCAATCCGGGTTGGACAAGGCGGATTGGGTATTTGAGGTCCTGGCCGAAGGATGGATCACGCGTTTTGTCGCCATCTATCAGAGCCAGAAGCCGGAACGGTTGGGACCGGTTCGGAGCGTACGCCCCTATTTTATTGACATCGCCGAGGGAATGAATGCGGTGTTGGTTCATGCGGGCGGTTCAACAGAAGCGCTGGCACGGTTGAAGCAGACCAATTACGAGCACCTGGATGAGATTTATAATGCGGGACGCTACTTCTGGCGGGAAAAGTTTCGCCGTATGCCGCACAATTTATACACCGACATGACCCGCTTGCGCGAGGCGATTGCAGACAAGGGATGGGAAACCAAGGCAGGCGCGCTGCCACAGTTCCATTTTCTCCAAGATGAGGAGGTTCGGGATGGGCAGCCTGCAACCCGCGTAGAGATCACCTACCATCGCACTTATGATCTAGCTTACGCATATGATTCCGGGCGTCGTCAGTACATGCGGGAGACAAAGGGAAAACCGCACCGTGACATGGAGACAGAGGAGCAATTGGCGGTCACCAATCTGATTGTGATGGAAGCGCCGCATCGGATCGTGGACAAGGAAGGACGGCGCGAGGTCATCCTGACCGGCCAGGGGGAGGGGATGCTGTTTCAGCGCGGAATGGCCACCCCGATCCAGTGGCACAGGAAGCAGGGAGAGTTTTTTGTCTTCACCGATGCAGCTGGAGAACCGATCCGGCTTCTTCCTGGAAATACTTGGGTCAACATCATTCCAGACAAGCCCGGCATGCAGGCGTCGGTTAACATTGTGGATGGCAGCGAAAATTTAACGCAGTGATGTTATAATGGATCAAAGCACTCCGTCTTAGGAGGGATCTCGCATGCCACTCGAGAAATTGAAAGACCCATTGATCGATCAGTTGTTCCAATCGGTTCTCACATTGAAAAACCTGGAGGAATGTTATCTCTTTTTTGATGATCTCTGCACCGTGAATGAATTGAAATCTCTGGCACAGCGCCTGGAAGTGGCTCGCATGTTGCGCAAAGGACATACTTATAATCAGATAGAACGGGAAACGGGAGCCAGTACTGCCACCATCTCCCGCGTGAAACGGTGCCTGAATTACGGAAATGACGGGTATAAATTGGTACTGGAACGAATCGGGAAGTAGATTGGGGCGTCGGAGCGGTTGAAACAGATGATCCAGTCGTGGCGGCACGTGTTCAAGTTGGATCCGGACCGTTTCCTCTCAGAGGAAGCGTTGGATGCGATTTGTACCTCGGGTACGGATGCCGTGATTGTCGGCGGCACCCAGAATGTCACTTATGAGAATACGGTGGAATTGCTTGCCCGGGTCCGCCGGTATGAAATCCCTTGCGTTCTGGAGGTTTCCTCCAGCGAAGCGGTCGTTCCCGGTTTTGATCTATACCTGCTGCCGATGGTTCTCAATGCCGGTGACCGTCATTGGCTCATTGACGCTCACCTGGCTGGCTTGAAAAAGTATGGAAGTCTCATTCCTTGGGATTTGGTGGTGGTGGAGGGGTATCTCGTCGGCAATCCGGACTCGGCGGTAGGGCGGTTGACGGAAAGCCGAACCGCCCTCTCGCCTGAGGAAGTTCAGGCGTATGCCAGGCTGGCCGAACACCTGTTCCAATTGCCGGTTTTTTACATCGAGTTCAGCGGGAAATTGGGCAGTCAGGCCTGGCTGGAAGCCGCCCGGCCCATTTTGCGGCGGAGCCGCCTGTTTTATGGCGGCGGAATACGCACGGCAGAGGCGGCGGCGCGATTGGCTCAGTGGGCCGACACGATTGTGGTCGGCAACGCCATTTATGATGATCTTCAAGCAGCCCTGTCGACACTGCGGCCTTTCAAGAGGTAGCATAGTACTGAAAGGGATTGCTGGAAAGGAAGAAGGGTGAGATGAGGCAACGATCTCAGGCAGAAGAGCGCGGCTCTGCTGATCAGGATGGAAAGATGCACCGGCTGTTGCAAGGGTTGAACGAGGAGCAGCGGCAGGCGGTCCAGACGACGGAAGGCCCTTTGCTGGTCCTGGCAGGTGCCGGCAGTGGCAAGACGCGCGTGCTCACTCACCGGGTGGCCTACCTCATGGAAGTGAAGAAGATCCTGCCTTGGAATATCCTGGCCGTTACCTTTACGAACAAGGCGGCGCGCGAGATGCGCGAAAGGGTCGGACAGCTGGTGGGCCCCATGGCTGAGGAGATGTGGATTGGGACGTTCCACAGTGTGTGTGTGCGGATTTTGCGCCGCGAAAGCCACCATCTGGGGTATGCTCCTGCCTTTTCCATTCTTGACACCCAGGACCAGCTTGCGGTGGTCAAACAAGTCCTGCGGGAACTGAACCTGGATCCCAACCGTTTCGAGCCGCGAAGCCTCCTGGCGGCGATCAGCCATGCCAAAAACGAGCTGCTGACGGCGGAACGTTATGAGGCGCAGGCAGGCAACCTTTTTCAAAAAACGGTTTCCCGTGTATACCAGTTGTACCAACGCCGCCTGGCAGCAAACCAGGCGATGGACTTTGACGACCTGATTTTGCTGACGGTCCGCCTTTTCCAGGAAAATCCTGAGGTGCTGGAGGCGTACCAGCGCCGCTTCCAGTACATCCATATCGATGAATACCAGGATACCAACCGGGCCCAGTACCTGCTGGTGCGAATGCTGGCCGAGCGGCATCAGAATATTTGTGTGGTGGGAGATGCCGATCAGTCCATCTACCGCTGGCGCGGGGCGGATATGGGCAACATCCTCAACTTCCAGGAAGACTACCCGCAGGCCACTGTGATCAAGCTGGAGCAAAACTACCGTTCGACACAGCACATCCTGGATGCGGCCAACCATGTCATCGCCAACAACCGCCAGCGCCAGGAGAAGCGGCTCTGGACGGCCAATCCCAAGGGAGAATTGATCCATCGGCTCATTGCAGAAGATGAACATCAGGAGGCTTCGTTTATCGTCGAGGAGATCAGGCGGCAGGTGGGCGCGGGCCGGAAATACGGCGATTTTGCCGTCCTTTACCGGACCAATGCCCAATCGCGCGTCCTCGAGGAGACGCTGATGCGGGAAGGGCTGCCGTACCGGATGGTGGGCGGGATGCGGTTTTATGAACGAATGGAGATCAAAGACCTGATCGCCTATCTTCGCCTGGTGGTCAATCCTGAGGATGAGTGGAGTCTGGAACGGGTGATCAACGTTCCGAAACGGGGGATCGGCGCTACCAGCCTGGAGCGGTTGAAGTCGTATGCAGCGGAGCGTCAGGTCTCCTTGTACGAAGCGTTAAAGGAACCGGAGCGGGCGGGTTTAAGCGGAAAGGCTGCCCGCGCGGCAGCCCAGTTCGCCGCTTTGATCGCCGAATGGCGGCAGATGTCCGAGTATTTGAGCGCCTCCGAGATGATCGAGGAAGTGCTTGCGCGAAGCGGATACCGGGAAAGTCTCGCGCAGCAAAACACCATTGAGGCGGAAGGACGGCTGGAGAATATCCAGGAATTTATCTCGGTGGCTGTGGAGTTTGAGGCCCGTAACGAAACGCGAACGTTGCTTGATTTTCTCACGGAACTGTCGCTCATGACCGATCTGGACACGCTGGAGGAACAGGATGTGCAGGACGCTGTCGTCTTGATGACGCTCCACAGCGCAAAGGGACTGGAGTTTCCGGTCGTTTTTCTCTGCGGCATGGAAGAAGGGATCTTTCCCCACAAGCGGGCGCTGGATGACGAGGAGGAACTGGAAGAGGAACGGCGCCTGGCTTATGTCGGCATTACACGGGCGGAAGAACGGCTCTACCTGACCGCCGCCCGCAGGCGGATGATCTACGGGCAGGTCATGCACCATCTGCCTTCCCGCTTTTTTGCGGAGATCCCGGCCCATTTGCTGCATGATCGTTCGGATGATGGCCGCTCAAAAGCGGAGCCGTCCGCCCGCTTTCGGTCCCGGGTCGCACCTGGTCTTTCTGTCCGGCAGGGAGGCGAAAGCGGCGCAGGGGAGAATTGGCGGGCCGGGGAGAAGGTGATCCATCACAAGTGGGGTCAGGGACTTGTCGTTTCCGTCCACGGTGAAGGGGAGGATACGGAACTGATGGTGGTGTTCGGGGAGCCGATCGGCATGAAGCGGCTGATGGCCCGATATGCCCCCTTGCAAAAGGTCAAGTCTGAAGATGCGGTGCGGGAGCGATGAACCATGAATCGAGAGATGGCGGCAGAACGAATCAACCAGTTGCGCGAGGAAATACACAAACACAACATTCACTACTACGTCCACGACAATCCCCAGATCAGCGATCAGGCGTATGATGCGCTGATGCAGGAACTGCTGGAGCTGGAACAGAAGTATCCGGAACTGATCACCCCTGATTCCCCCACGCAACGGGTCGGTGCGGCCCCGCTCAGCGGATTCGCCAAGGTCACGCACCGGACGCCGATGCTCAGCCTGAGCAATGCCTTTCAGGAGGCGGAGTTGCGGGATTTTGACCGGCGTGTCCGGAACCTGCTGCATGAGCCCGAGATCGATTATATGGTGGAGTTGAAAGTGGACGGCCTGGCCATCTCCCTTCGTTACGAGGAGGGCGTGTTCATTCAGGGGGCGACCCGTGGCGACGGGATGGTGGGGGAGGATATTACGCTAAACTTGCGCACCATCCGCTCCATCCCGCTGCGCTTGACAGAGCCCGTCAGCCTGGAGGTCCGCGGAGAGGTGTACCTGCCTAAGCACGAGTTTTTGCGGCTGAACGAGGAAAGGGAAAGCCTCGGTGAACCGCTGTTTGCCAATCCGCGAAACGCGGCGGCCGGTTCCGTGCGTCAGCTGGATCCGCGGATTACCGCCAAACGATCGCTGGACTGTTTCATTTACGGGGTTGGATATTGGGAAGGATCCACCTTGTCCCGTCACAGCCAGTCCCTAGAGGAGCTGCAGCGGTTGGGCTTCCGCGTCAACCGGGAGCGGCGGTTGTGCCGCGGCATCGATGAGGTCCTGCGTTATGTCCAGGAATGGACGGGAAGGCGCCACGAGTTGCCCTATGAGATTGACGGCATGGTCGTTAAGGTGGACCGTCTCGACTGGCAGGAGCGGCTGGGTTGGACCGCCCGCAGCCCCAGGTGGGCCATTGCCTACAAGTTCCCGGAAGAGGAAGCGATGACGCGGCTCGTCGAGATTGAGCTGAATGTCGGCCGCACCGGAGTGGTGACGCCAACAGCCATTCTGGAGCCCGTCAAACTGGCGGGCACGACCGTCCGCCGGGCCAGCCTGCACAATGAAGATTTGATTCGTGAAAAAGATATCCGGATTGGCGACGTGGTGGTGGTCAAGAAAGCGGGCGACATCATCCCGGAAGTGGTGCGTTCGGTGCCGGAGAAGCGGACGGGAGAAGAAAGGCCCTTCCGCATGCCCAGCCATTGTCCGGAGTGTCGCAGCCCGCTGGTGAAACTGGAAGGAGAAGTGGCCTGGCGGTGTATCAACCCCGAATGCCACGCCCACCTGCGGGAGGGGTTGATCCACTTTGCCTCGCGGAATGCGATGGATATTGGCGGATTGGGTGAGAAGGTGATCACCCAGTTGTTCGATGCCGGACTCTTGCGCTCGCCCGCCGACCTGTACACGCTGAAGGAGGAAGAGCTTCTCAAACTGGAGCGCATGGGCAAAAAGTCCGTGGCCAATCTCCTGGCGGCGATCGAACGCAGCAAATCCAATCCGCTCTCCCGCCTCATCTTTGCGCTCGGGATTAGGCACGTGGGCGAGAAAGCCGCCCGGACTTTGGCCGAGCATTTCGGCACGATGGAGCGGCTGCAGCAGGCCAGTGAGGAGGAGCTGCTCGCGCTCGAGGAGATCGGCCCCAAGATTGCGCAAAGCATTTGTTCCTATTTCTCGCAGCCCAGTGTGCAGGAAATGCTGGAAAAATTGCGCGCGGCCGGCGTCAACATGCGGCAGCCGCAGACAGTCCAGCCCAGCGCCGAAGAGAGTCCGCTGGCCGGCAAGACGGTCGTCCTGACCGGTACGCTTTCCTCGTTGACGCGTCAGGAAGCGACCCGTCTCATCGAGTCGTTGGGGGGGAAGGTGAGCGGTTCGGTCAGCCGCAAGACGGATTGGGTGATCTACGGCGAGCAGGCCGGCTCAAAGCTGCAACGCGCCCAGGAGCTGGGCATCCCCTTGATGGATGAGGAAACATTCCTGAAAACGATTGGTTATGCGAAAAAAGAAGACGAGTAATGAAGGAAGAAGAGCGATGAATAGCTTGCGCAGACGCCTTATTCCGTTCGCCGTTTTTTTCTGGTGCTTATCGCTTTTGACAGGGTGCCAGGTCAACCTCTTGCCGAATGAGGCAGAAGAGCCTGAAGCTACTCCCCGGATCATTTCACCGGCTGCCAATGTCAATGAAATTGCCTATCGCGGCGTGTTGCCCTACACCCCGGTCGCCTTTGCCGGGTTATCCAAATTGAATGATTTGCAAAAATCCCAGCTTGAGCGGACGATGATGACGAGAGCCACCGCCCATTTCCCGCCGGATAAGTACCTTTTTCAGGAGGGGCAGCTCATCAGCCGGGAGGAGGGCTCATCCTGGCTGAAGGAATGGGAAAGGATGCTGGGACATCCGTTTGTGCTCGGCTTTCTGGAGCATGATTATTTGACCGAACAGGGAGAGTTGGGGGGGATGGTGCTTGGCGTTGCCGTGACGAGCGGTTACACGCCGGTGGTCAAAGGGGCTCCCCAGTCGCCGGTTCGTTTTTCCGAAAATCAAATCCGGCAAATGAGTCAAACCGTAGCTGACGATTTGGTCGGCCGTCTTCGCCAGAAAGCCAATGCGCCGATTGTCGTCTTGATCGTGCTCCATGATCCTGACGAAGCTTTTGTACCTGGCGGCATGCTGATGGAAAGTGTTGCCAAAGAAGGGAGCCAAAAGGTCACCCAGTGGAATGAGGTGGCGGAGGAATGGATGTTGCTCCCACATCCGCGGGGCGGTTCAGGGGATCACCAGACAGCCATCAATACTTCGTTTAAGCAGCTGCAAGAACAAATCGAGGACTATTTCCCGCGTTTTGCGAGCGTGTCTGGAATGGCCCGCTTCCAAAAACAGCAGCTGGTTGAGTTGACAGTGGAGATCAATGCCGAGTACGATTCCCAGGAACAAATTACCCAGTTGGCGCAGTTTGTGATTGCCAAGCTTCCTGATGTGATCCCCAATCAAACGCAGGTGAACCTGTACATCCGTTCGTTGAACCAGCCTCAGGCCATTTATGTGCGCCAGGCCGACGGCACCGAGTTTTTCCATCTTTACCGGCAGTGATCCGGTTTACCAGCAGTGATCCGGAAGGATTTTTTCCCGCGGTGAGCGGGATATTTTTTTCTTTTGCGGGGATGCTTATAAAAAAACCTTATGATCTTGATTATTTTTCGTTATTCAAATATGATGAGGGTGTCAACGCCAATACCCAAGTGCAGGAGCTTTTGGCAGAAGTTCCTGCACCATTTCTATCTTCACGGCAACCGGCGACCCATCTGTGCGGTGCCAACTGGAAACCGGGAGAACCCGCATTGCAAGCATAAGTCGGTATCGATATTATTGATAATAAGGAGAAAAGGAGGGGCTGTTCATGAAGGAGTTAACTACGCAAACCTTTGACGATGCCATCCGTGAGGGAAAGGTATTGGTCGATTTTTGGGCGCCATGGTGTGGACCTTGCCGGATGCAGTTGCCGATCCTGGAGGAATTGTCGAATGAACTGCAGGAGGTCACCATCGCCAAGGTCAACGTGGATGAAGAAGCGACACTGGCCAGCCGTTTCGGCGTGATGAGCATTCCAACGCTCATCCTGTTTGAGAACGGGGAAGAGAAAGAGCGTTTTGTCGGGGTGCAATCGAAGGAAAAACTGGCAAAAGTCCTGGCATGAAGCATGCCGCCTTCCGCCATGTGGCGGCAGGCAGTCAGGAAACCTCGCCGATGGGATTCTGGATCTCCAGAATGCCGGAGGCGAGGTTTTTCATTTGTGGGCTGTTTCATCGTCATGAAAATGAATCAAGATGCCGGTTTTATCGTCCGCAGGCTTAAGCCGCGGGTAGGTAAAACAGGCCGGATCGTCCAGTTCCATGGCTGTCACTGTCTTTTCCAGCTGGCGGAGTCCGTGTTGAAACGCAAACCGTGCCGTTTCATCCCAAACCTTGAACCCGCTTCCTTCAATGTGGATCAGTTGAAGCCCGTCAGATAAAAGCAAGATCTTTTTTACGTGGAACAGATTGACAGATCCGTATTCAATATGGCGCGGCACCTCGTCACTGCCGTCCAACGCACAGTAGCCCTGCGGGGTGTTCAGTTTGTTCCGGTTTTCTTTCAAAACGGGTTTAATCTCTTCGCGAATTTTTTTAAATGCGCTGCTCATTTTTTCGGGTTCCCAATGATTAGGATTTTCCCCTGGTTGCAGCTTGCTGTCCCAGCGTTTTTTCAATTCGGCAATCGAACAGGCATCCAAGCGGAAAAGATGGTCGTGGGTCAAATGGCGAATCGTGCCGTCTTCATATTGGAGGAACAACATGCAATCGCCGGCATGGACATAATCCATCCTCCCGTCCCTTATTCGGATGGCTGCCATGCCACAAGAACTTCTTTTCTCTTTTGGGATTTCGCTGATGGAAGAAACACCGTATTCGTTGGCTGCAAGCGCGCCCAACGTTTGATTTCCCTTTAGAACCGATTCGAGCAATGAGTCAGTTGCGCACATCTTTTGCAAAGCGTTTTGGATCGTCTCTGCCGCCAGCTTCCCGGATAAGCCGTCCAGGCCGGTTGCGCCGTCAATGACCGCATAGACGCCTTTTTGTTCATCCGCTACGTAGGCATCTTCATTGACTTCATTGACACCTTTCAGATACACGATGTCTATCTTCATGCTTTTCCTCCTAAGAGAGCGTCATGTGGGAGATCAATCCGGCAGCAATCATGGCGAGTCCGAAGATACTGGCCACGATCAACTTCTTCAGTATTTTTTCGATATGGATAAAGAGAATGCTGAACGCTACATATGCCAATATCATAGAACCATTCAGGATCAGGATTAATTGTGCCGCCTCGGCAAACGAATGATTGCCGAGGATGTTGATGGATGTCAGGATAAAACTGATCAGGGCTGTGAAAAAGCCCAGAATTTGCAGGTTTTGCGTCTTGAGGTCTTCCAGCTTTTGGGTGGTCTGTTCCGCCTGGTCCTCAATCTTATGCTGTGCGGCTTTCAATGTCTCTTCCGTCTTCTTGATTCCCTCTTCCACTTTTTTGAACAATTCAAACGACTTGATCTGGGCCAGGTAGTTTTTATAATCGCTGATGCGGATGGAGTAATCGTTGGTTTGGTCGTTTTCCATATCAATGGCCTTCATGATGTATTTTTTGGCGTCTGAAAAATTGCCGTTTTGGGCGCAGATTCTTCCTTTGGTGCAGTAAAACTTGGCGTAATCGGGTGATTTGGCCAGGATTTTGTCGATGAAGCGGCTGGCTTCCCGAATATACTGCTCGTTGATTTCGATTCCCTCTTCTTGCGCCGTCACCACGCAGTCGCAAAAGCAGTGCAGGACGCCGATATGATCCGGGAGCGCTTCAATCGCTTGTCTTGAATACTCGATAGCCTGTTTGAGGGAGTTTTCATCCCCCATGGATTTGTGCAACAATGCCAGGATATGTAAGTGAAGCTTGAAATGGGTAAATTCATCTAAGTACTGATCCACCGTTCGTTTAAATTCGCTGAAGTTGTTTTGTCTTCGCAGGTAAAAAGTCAAGCCGAAAAAGGCGCGAAACCGGATCTCGGGATCGTTTTCATGGTTTAGAATATATTGGAGCTGTTCTTTGATGCCTGGTCCGCTCTGCGAGATTTTTTTCCCGATTCTTTCTTCAAAAGCCCGTTCCGTCGTGTCGGGCAATTTTTTTAAAAAATCCACCAGTTCCGCGATGTCACTTGCAGAAATGGAGACAGCCATCTGATCCTCCTGCGTTGAAACGATTTTTATAGATTGATTGTATCGATTATATCATAATGCCGGTGAGCCGGATGATTCCATGACATCCTTGTTCAAAGTTGTTCAAATCTATTACGATTGGCGGATGGCGGCACCATTTTCCCGGATGAAATCGGCGCTTTGCCGCTGCATATGCAGGTCATGTTGCTGCGTGTCTTGCAGGAGATGGGGCTTTGCATCCCCCCGGCAAGATTTTTGACGTGAGTGAATCCATAGCCTTGGTGATTCCGTATCCTTTTCGGTAAGGCGATCGAGCGATCGGGCGCTATTGACACGCTTGGCACTGTAACGTAGTATATTTCTAGGCAACGGTGCCCCTGTGGGATAGTTCTTTCTCACAGGGGTTTTCTGTTTGTTTTGGATGACGACTTAGGTACCATCATGACACCGATAAGGCATCCACATGACACCGGCAGCGGCGTTGCGGGATGAACCATTGGCCGGTGTCATGCGCGACAGTGAGGTGTGTGTGGGATGAGCGGTATTGTAGGTTATATCGGCAAGCGCAATGCGTTGCCTATCCTTTTGGATTGTCTGATGCGTCTCGATTACCGCGGTTATGATTCTGCCGGGGTAGCGATTTCAAATTTGCGGACCATCGAAGTGCGCAAGGAAAAAGGCCGGATTGAGGATCTGCAAGCTTTGCTGATGCTGGAACCGATCACGGACGGATGCCTCGGGATCGGACATACACGTTGGGCGACCCACGGCAAGCCGACCGCTGTCAATTCCCATCCGTTAAGCGACGAAAAGGGACGATTTTTTGTGGTGCACAATGGGATCATTGAAAATTATCCACAGCTGCGGAAGCAACTGATGGCCGCAGGGCACACATTTCAAACGGAAACGGATACAGAGGTGATCCCCCATCTTTTATCCCATTACGACACCGGCGATTTTGCAGAGACCGTGCGCAAAGTGTTGCCGATGTTAAAGGGATCGTTTGCCCTGGCCATCATGTCCCGGGAGCAGCCGGACACGATCATCGCGGTGTCCCAGGACAATCCGCTCGTCTTGGGATTTGGCAAAGGCGAAGCATTTCTTGCTTCTGACATTCCGGCGCTCGTTCCCTACACCCGTGAGATCCACCCGATTAAAAACGGGGAGATTGTCATTTTGACGCCAGGAAAAATCAGGGTGGAGACGTTGGAAGGGGAAACGGTTCAACCACAACGTACGCGTGTGGAATGGAATGAAGAGGATGTATTCTTGCAAGATTACCCTCATTATATGTTGAAAGAGATATTTGAACAGCCCAAGGCGATCGAAAAGACACTCGCGGGGCGCCTGACGGAAAATGGCGTCCGCATGCCGGAGTTGGATGCGTTTTTCGATGAGGAAAAGTTAAACCATATGTACAAGATTGAAATTGTCGGCAGCGGCACTTCCTATCATTCCGGGATGATCGGGAAGAAAATCATTGAACAAATGGTCGGGATCCCCGCGGAAGCATCCATTTCTTCCGAGTTTCGGTACGGCCACGGTCCGCTGGACGACCGTCATCTTGTGATCGTCTTGAGTCAATCGGGAGAATCGGCAGACACCTTGTCGGCGTTAAAGGAAGCAAAGGCAAACGGGTGTCCCGTCATCGCGATTACCAACAAGAGGCAGAGCAACGTTTCGCGCAAAGCGGATTGTACGATTTACACGGAAGCGGGACCCGAACTGGCGGTGGCTGCAACCAAAGCTTACACAACGCAAATCACGGCACTCATCTTGCTGGCGATCTGGTTGACAGAAAAGCGGAAAGGTCCGGGCATGGCAATGATTGCGGATCTTTTGACAGCTTTGCGCCGGTTGCCGGAGGATGTGGAGAAGACGCTCGTCATGACCCATGATGCGATTGATGAATTCGCGCAAGTGACCGATGATCAAAAGCATCTCTTTTTGATCGGACGCGGGCTGGATTACGTGTTGGCGCTGGAGGGGGCGCTCAAACTGCAGGAAGTGGCTTACCTTCACGCCGACGCCTATGCGGCAGGGGAGATGAAGCACGGGACGATGGCGCTGATCACTCCAGGCGTTCCCGTCATCGCCCTCGTGACACAGGAAGCGGTGAAGGACAAGACGATTAGCAACATCAAGGAAATCAAGGCGCGCGACGCATTTGTCGTCGGCATTACCACCGTTGGTGACGATGATGTGGGTGACGTGGTGGACGGGGTGTTGTATATTCCGAAGGCGCATCGTTTTTTGATGCCGGTTCTTGCGGCGATTCCGTTGCAATTGCTGGCTTATTATGCTGGTTCTGTACGCGGATACGACGTTGACCGCCCGCGGAACCTGGCGAAGAGCCTGACGGTGGAATAAGCAAGCCGGCCACTTTTCAAAACCGCAATGAAAACGATCGCTTTTCAGAAGATAAGAATTGTGATCGGTTAGAGTAAAATAATCATTGGCTAGCAGGCAGGAAAATCGCTTATAAAAAGCGAAAAGAGACCTGTCACACCCTTCAGCAAAGGAGGTCTCTTTTCGATGGAATTATTCAATTACATTTCCAGTCTAGCGCAACAAATCGTTGAGGGCAAGATCAATTTCATCCAATTGGAGCAAGAGATCTTTCGGATGGTGAAAGCGCTGGGCGCTCTTATCATGGAAAAAGTCATTGTTGAAGCGGACCAA